>JANXSI010000170.1 GCA_025352765.1 Devosia sp.
CTGCGGGACGGCTTGAAGCCCCCACCCACCGGCTTCGCCGGTCCCCCCTCCCCGCAGGGGGGAGGGAGACGACTGATGGTTCAGTTAAGTGACACACCAACTGACATCGTTCCCCAATCCGGCCCCGCCCTCCGCCGTCATTGCGGACTTGATCCGCAATCCACGGCTCGATGCAGGCCAAGGCCATCGGTAGGGCCCGTCGATCCTCAGACAGACGGGCCCCTCCAGCGGGCGACCGGCCGCCGAGCCGTGGATCCCGGCGTCCGCCGGGATGACGGCGGTGGGCGGGGCGCAAAGTGACACACGAACCGTCACGGCCCGAGCGCCGGATTCACACGCGGTCTCAGTACCTTGCGACCATTTCAACGGGCTCCTAACTGACACGCGAACTGACACCCCTCGCACCTGCTGTATTCTTCCCCCATCGCCGCACCGAAGCGAGATCATGACGAGTGGTTGGTGCGGGGAAGTCGGGGTGGAGCCCAAGTCGTTGGGTTCCGAGGACCGGCGCCTTTGCTGGGGCCCAGATTAGTCCGGGGCCACGCCGATGGCAGGAGCGGGATCGCCCCCGCTCCAAACGACGCGCCTCCGCCGGCCATGGCGGGACGCTGCGGCCACCGTCGCCAGTCAATCGGCTTCAATGGCCGGCTCGGGCGTGCGACCGAAAATCCGACTGCGTTGGCGAGGCTCTGGCCTCACAAAAACGCGGACTACCCGCTCCGGGGACGGAGCCTCGCCACGCCGCTTCACTGCGGCGGACGCCAACTTCCCCAGCCGTCGGAGGGCCGATGGAGGCTTTCGCTCGCCTCAAAAACCTATTCGGCGGCGCGGGGCTGTTCGTAGCGGAACTGCAGCCGGGCGAGCTCGGCATAGCGGCCGCCCTTTTGCACCAGCTCGTCATGCGTGCCCTGGTCGATCAGCCGGCCCTTGTCGAGCACGAGGATACGGTCGGCGTCGCGGATGGTGGCGAGGCGGTGGGCGATGACGAGCGTGGTGCGCCCTTCCATCAGCCGCTCGAGGGCGATCTGCACCAGCCGCTCGCTTTCGGCATCGAGCGCCGAAGTTGCTTCGTCGAGCAACAGGATCGGCGCGTCCTTGAGCAGAGCGCGGGCGATGGCGAGGCGCTGCTTCTGGCCGCCCGAGAGCATGACGCCGCGCTCGCCGACGATCGAGCGATAGCCATTGGGCAGCGCCGTGACGAAGTCATGGACCAGCGCGGCGCGCGACGCGGCCTCGACTTCGGCGTCGGTCGCCTCGGGTTTGCCGAAGCGGATGTTCTCGGTGATGGTGCCGGCAAAGATTGTCGGTTCCTGCTCGACATAGGCAAAGCGATGCCGCAACTCGCCGAGGTCGGCGTCGCGAATGTCGATGCCGTCGACGAGGATGCGGCCGCCGGTGACGTCGTAAAAACGCTGCAGCAGCGCGAACACCGTGCTCTTGCCGGCGCCCGAGGCCCCGACCAGCGCGACGGTCTCGCCGCGTGCCACGGCAAAGCTCATATCGCTCAACACCTCTTCGTCGTCGCGCGTCTCATAGGCGAACGACACCCGCTCGAAGGCGGTGGTGCCGAGCGGCGGGCGGGGCAGTGCGATCGGGGACGCCGGCGAGACGATCCCCGGCTCGGTCTTCAAGATCTCGATCAGCCGCTCGGTGGCGCCGGCAACGGTCTGCAGCGATCCCAGCACTTCGGAGATCGAACTCAACGAGCTCGTCGCCATCAGGGCGTAGATCATGAACTGCGCCAGCTGGCCGGCCGTGGCATTGCCGTCGAACACCGATTTGGCGCCCCACCACACCAGCACCACGAGGCCGGTGACGACGAGGAACATCACGGCACCGATCATCACGGCGCGGGCGCGCAGCCGGGTCACCTCGGCGCGATACGAGTCCTCGGCCTTGTCTGCGTAGAGGGCTGCCTGCACCGGCTCCTGCCCGAAACTCTTGATGGTCTTGCCGGCGCTCAGCGACTCCGTCGCCATGGCCGACATTTCGGCCAGCGCGTCCTGGGTGCGGCGCGACATCTTGCGCAGCCGGCGGCCGATGACGATCACCGGAATGATCGTTGCGGGGGCCACGACGATGACCGCGAGCGCGAGAAACCAGCTGGTCAGGAACATCATCACCACGGCGCCGGTGATGGTGATCAGGCCGCGCAGCGTCATCGACAGGCTCGAGCCGATAGCGCCACGGATGGTCGCGACGTCGCCGTTGAGCCGCGAGGTCAGCTCGCCGACGCGGTGCATGTCGTAAAAGGTCGTGTCGAGGCGCAGCAAATGGTCGAAGACGCTGCGCCTGAGGTCGGTCAGCACCCGCTCGCCCAGCACCGAGATCGAATAGAAGCGCGCCGCGCTCGCCACCGCCATGACCAGCGCCACGATGATGATCAGCCAGCCATAGCTGGCGATCGAATCGAGGTTCTTTTCAACGAATCCCTTGTCGACCACCTTGCCGGCGATCGAGGGGATGATCAGCGTCGACAACGTGGCGATCAGGAGGAACGCGATGGTCAGCCCGAAGCGCCACGGATAGCGCAGGATGAACGGCACGAGGTGGCGCAACGGCTGCAGCGACCGCGGGTCGAGCGCCTGCCCGATGCCCTTGCGGCCGAGCCGGGGCGCCGTCTCGCCGGCTATGGTGCTGGTCTGTACTGTCAAAGTGCCCCCGATATAGGAGGATGCCGCCCCGGCGGCAACAGGCGGGGCAGTGGCCATTGGCCCCTTGCTGGAGGCCGGATTCTTCTATATGGAGGCCGCCAACATACCCGTAAGGCAGCCGGGCGCCAGTGGCGCCCGTTCGATTTGAGGCTCGGCCATGAAGAACGACACCCATCCCGACTATCATCTGATCAACGTCCTGATGACCGACGGCACCAAGTATCAGACGCGTTCGACCTACGGCAAAGAGGGCGATACGCTGCAGCTCGACATCGATCCCAAGACCCATCCGGCCTGGACGGGCGTCACCGGCAATCTGCTCGATCGCGGCGGCCGCGTGTCGCGCTTCAACGAGCGCTTCAAGGGCCTCGGCATCTAATCCGACCGTCTTACAACGACATCAGAAAGGCTCCGCCACCGCGGAGCCTTTTGCTTTCTGGGTGGCCGCACTGGCCGGATCTGGAAGGATCAGCCCTGGAGCCGGCCGAATGCCGCGCGCAGGCGCGCCAGCTGGTCGCCGATCGAGCCCTCGGTGGGGCTGGCGGCACTCTCGGCCATACCGCCGCGCTCGAGCTTGTCGAATTGCTGTACCCGCTCGAAGAGCCGGTCGCCCTGCGCCACATAGTGGCGCAGCCGTTCGGGCAGCTCGGCGAAGCCCGGCCCGCCGCGCTCGTCGGGGGTGGCGGAGAATTTGACCTTCTCCTTTTCGACGCGTGCATTTTCGGCGGTCAGTTCACCCTCGTTGACGGCCCGCTGCAGCAGCAGCCACGACGCCAGCTGCATCAGCCGGGTGGTGAGGCGCATCGACTCGGTGGCATAAAGGAGGGAAGTTTCGCGGGCGAGGCTGCGGCTTTCGATCCGGCCGAGGCCGTCGAGATAGGCCGCGACTTCCTCGATCAGCCCCATGCCTTCGCGATAGAGCGCGGTGAAGCCGCCGGACGCGACGATGCGCGGTCCAAGGGCCACGGCAGAATTTTCGGTGCGATCGGTCATGACTTACGGCCTGGCTGCGGACGCATCGCTCTTACTGCCACGGCCGGCGTTGAGGGAGACTTAATCGACGGCACCCGGAAAAAGAAAAAAGAGCCGTCAAGACTGGCGGCTCTCGGAAGTTAACAGGGAGGCGTCAAACAGAGGAAAAATCGCTCTGCTCAGTCCAACATGGACAAGCTCAAGTTAAAGCCAATTGGTTAAACCGGCGTTAACGTTGACGCTTTGCCTCAACTTTCCGCCTGGCGAGCCGGGCCCGGCTTGGCAACCCGCATTGCCGCCGATACGGTCCCGGCATTTAGACTAGGCGGGGCGATAATGAGTAACGATTTGGACGAAACGGATTTGAAGCTCCTGGGCCTGCTGCAGGATGACGGCCTGCAGTCGATGGCCGAATTGAGCAAGGCCATCGGGATTCCGGCCTCGACGCTCAACGACCGGGTCAAGCGCCTTGGCCGGCTGGGCGCCATCACGGGAACACACGCGCGGCTCGACCCTCAGGTGCTTGGGCTTAACCTCCTGGCGTTCGTGTTCGTGGGCTGGAGCGAGGTCACTGTCGAGGCCGATTTTCTACAACGGATCGCGGCGGCCGAGCAGGTGCTCGAGTGTCACCACGTTACCGGCAGCTGGAACTACCTGCTCAAGGTGCGGGTCAAGGATACCAGGGCGCTCGAAACCTTCCTCGGCACGGTGCTCAAGCAGATCAAGGGGCTGCAACGCACCGAAACAATGATCGTGCTCAGTTCTCCCAAGGAAACGATGCGGCTTCCGACCGCCCCGTGAGGCTGCGCTTCACAAGCCAAGGCGGGGTCTCTATATAGCGCCACCGGATTGAAATTCGCCGAGGGGACCCCGCATGGCCGGCCATTCACACGCCAAAAACATCATGTTCCGCAAGGGCAAGAGCGACGC
>JANXSI010000228.1 GCA_025352765.1 Devosia sp.
TCCGATTCGATCCTCAAGATGCTGGGGCTGATCGACGCCGCGCTGATCGCGAGCCTCGTCGTCATGGTGATCATCTCGGGCTACGAGAACTTCGTCTCGCGCTTCGATGAATCGCGCAATGTTCACTGGCTGGGCGAGATCGATGTCGGCTCGCTCAAGATCAAGGTTGCCTCGACCATCGTCGCCATCTCCTCCATCCACCTGCTCCAGGTGTTCCTCAACGTCGAGCAGTACAGCAGCGACAAGCTGATGTGGTTCACCTTCATCCACCTGACCTTCGTCGTCTCGGCGCTGTTCCTCGCCTTCATCGATCGCATCGCCGCCATGACCAAGGCGACCGGCAAGCCCAAGACCCGGGAGACGGAATGACCCTCACAACGGGCGTGGCCGCGCGCCCGGTGCGTTTCGCACAGATCGCCGTCGCGGTCTTCCTCGCGATCAAGGTCGCGCTGGCGGCGGCGGCCCCTCCGGTCGGCGACGAGGCCTATTACTGGATGTGGGGGCAGAAGCTGGCCTGGTCGTACTTCGACCATCCGCCGCTCCATGCGTGGCTGTTGCGGCTGGTGAGCATGGTGCTCGGCTGGAACCTCTTCTCGCTGCGCGCCCTCACCTGGCTGACCCTGGGCGGAACGCTCTGGATCTTCGGGGCCTGGGCCAAGCGCCTGAAACCCGACGACCCCGGTGCCTGGTTCTGGCCCTCGGCTGCGATCTATCTCGCATCGCCGCTGTTCTTCCTCATGAGCGGCCTCTCATTCCACGATCATCTGCTGATCTTTCTCTGCATCGCGGCCTCACATCTTGTGCTGGTCTTTGCGGAGCGCTGGGAGGCCGACGGCTCGGGCCTGCGCTGGCTGTATGCAGCCGCCGTCGTCCTTGGACTCGCGGTGCTGACCAAGTACAATGGTGTTCTCCTCGCCTTCGGCATCGCGGTGTTCTTTGTTGCCCATCGGCCGCTGCGACCATTGTGGCGAACGCCACATCTCTATCTCGCGGCGCTGGTCAGCATTCTCATCCAGGCGCCGGTGGTCTGGTGGAACATCACCGAGGGCTTTGCGTCCTACAAATTCCATCTCTCCGAGCGTTGGGGGGGCACGCCCTCGACCATCCGCCCGCTCAGCATCCTCGAGTTTCTCGCCCTCGCCGTGATCTTCGTCTCGCCGTTCCTGTTTCCGGCGATTGTCGGCATCATCCGCCGCCCGCTGGGGAGCGTTTTCGCCGACCGCGCCCGGACACTTGCCCTCGCCGTCTTCGCCGTCTCAAGCTTCGTCATGCTGTTTCTGTCGGCATTCGTCGAAGTCTTCTTCTACTGGAACATCGTTGCGTTCCTGCTGCTGATGCCGCTGCTGGTGGGGTGGATGCGGCGGCGCTGGATCTTTGCGCTGCATCTCACCTATGGCCTGGTGTTCGCCCTCGGCCTCGCCTTCGACACGGCAGTGGTTCCCATCGCCAATGCCACCAACGGTTACGACTGGACGATTTCCTCGACCTTCGGCTGGCCCGAAACCGCGGCACGCGTTGAAGCCCTGGCCAGGGAGCATCCTGTCGGCTTCATCGCCGCCACGCGCTATACCACCGCGGCGCAGCTCGGCTTTGCCATGCACGACGCCGACGTCACGGCGCTCTCGAGCCGGCACGACCAGTACGATTTCTGGTTCGATCCGGCGGCCCACAAGGGACAGGACGCGCTGATCGTCAGCGACCGCCAGCTCGGCACGCGCGATATCGGCAAGCAGTTCGATGAACTCATTGAGCTCGAAACGGTGCCCTATTCCCGTTTCGGCATCTCGATCTATAAGCCGACAATCTATCTGGGCCGGAATTTCCACGGCTGAGGCAGCACGGGCCGGATGAACGCTTGGAGATGGCGCATTGAACTGGGACGGGGAGCAGCGAGAATGACGGAAATTGCCCCGCGCCCCGGCGCAAAACCGCTGACGTCCCAGAACGTACTGTTCGCGCAGATCGTCGTTGGCGTCTTCCTGCTGGTCAAGATCTACATCGTCTTCAACGCGCCGCCGGTTGGCGACGAAGCTTATTACTGGATGTGGAGCCAGAAACTCGGCCTTTCCTACTTCGACCACCCGCCGCTGCATGCTTGGCTTCTGCGGGCCATGGCGGCCCTGTTCGCTGGAACCTTTTTGCGCTGCGCGCCCTGACATGGATGACACTCGGCGGGACCATCTGGATCTTCTGGGTCTGGAGCAAGCGGCTCAAGCCCGAAGCCCCGGCGTCGTGGTTCTGGCCCACCGTTGCGCTCTATCTCGCCTCGCCCATGTTCTTTCTGATGAGCGGCCTTCACTTCAACGACCATTTGCTCATCCTGCTCTGCCTGCTCGCGGGCCATCTGTTCCTGGTCTTCGCCGAGAAATACGAGACCTCGGGCCGCGACTTCGTCTGGCTCTATGCCGGAGCGACTGTGCTCGGCCTCGCAGTCCTGACCAAATATAATAGCGTTCTTGTCGGGTTTAGCGTTGCTGCCTTCTTCATCGTCCACCGACCGGTACGAAAGCTTTGGCGCTCTCCCCATCTCTATCTTGCGGCTCTGCTGAGCGTCGCCATCCAGGCGCCGGTCTTCTACTGGAACGCCACCGAGGGCATGGCATCCTATCGGTTCCACCTCTCCGAGCGCTGGGGCGGGGGCCGTTCAGCTTTCATCCTCTAGCAGGCGCCGGTTTTGCGGCACTGACTCTTGCCCTCGTCGGGCCATTCCTTTTTGTACCAATCGTCCGGTTCATCCGGCGCCCTCTCGGCACGTCGTTCGCCGATCGCGCCCGGACACTGGCACTATGTGTATTCTGGATCTCGACGGCCGTGATGAGCTCTTTGTCATTCTTCATCGGAGTCTATTTCTACTGGAACATCGTCGCCTACATCCTGTTGATGCCGCTCCTCGCCGGCTGGGTGACAGGCAATCGGGTGGCACGGGGTCACTACGTGTTCGGCCTACTGATGGTTCTGGTCTAAGCCTATCACACGACCATTCGACCGGAGAGCGCGGACTGGACAGTGGCCTCGACCTTCGGCTGGCCCAGTGTCGCCGATCGGATCCGTTCGCTCGATCAGCAGCACTCAGTGGGCTTGATCGCTACTACACGCTACAGCACTGCGGCTCAGCTCGGATTTGCTTTGCACGATCCCGAGGTGACGGCCATCGACGATCGGCATGACCAATACGATTATTGGTTCGATCCGGCCGCCCACAGAGGCCAGGACGCGTTGATAGTTTCCGACTCCAGTTTGGGTCTCGGCTCCGTGAAAGCCCATTTCGATCAGATCATGGAGATCGAGACAGTCCCATACAGCTTGTATGGCGTTACGATCTACACACCCACGATTTACTTCGGCCGGAATTTCCACTGAGCTTGAGGCTAGGTCGATCCCCGGCCCGTCGGGCCTAGCTAGAAAACCCGGAACAATCTTCGGAGCGTCGCGTTTAGTGGCCAGACGACACAAACAAAGAGGTCATACCATGGCTATTCCTGATCGCGACGCTGTGTACACCAAAGACGATACTACCCGCGTTGTGAACGTGCGCGAAGGCAATTCGACCGGCTGGTTTGTCGGCATCATCGTTGCACTCGCTCTGCTCGCCATTGCTTACTTGGTGTTCTCGGCCAATTCGCAGCCCTCGACCACGACCGTTGATGTCAACAACACCCCGGCGATAACGGCTCCGGCCGATACGACCCCCGCGCCGGCCGACACCACGACCGCACCGGCCGACACCACGACGACCCTGATGGCGCCCGCGACGACCGCGCCCACGGCTCCGGCGACGACTACCCCGGCCCCGGCCACTTCGGTCGCTCCCTGACGAGTTTTGACGCCGAAGCCTCCCTCTGAAGCGTCACAAAGCCCCGGCTCCATGAGCCGGGGCTTTCGCTTGTCGAGCGGTCGCCGGCGGTTACAGGCTTGTGCGTTCTTGCAACGCCGCAGCCAACGCCGCATCTAGGCAGCAACAGCAAGGACGCATCGCATGGAAATCGGTCTTTACTCGTTCGCCGAGAACACTCCCGATCTGCTCAACGGCAATCATCTGCAGAGCCCCGCGGACCGGCTGAAGGACCTGCTCGAGGAGATCGAACTGGCCGATCAGCTCGGCCTCGA
>JANXSI010000277.1 GCA_025352765.1 Devosia sp.
GCCCGCGTCATCAAGATCGAGCGCCCGGACGGCGGCGATCTCTGTCGCCGCCTCTATCTCTCCGATACCGAGATCGGCGGGGACTCAACCCTCTTCCACGCCATCAACCGCGGCAAGGAGAGCCTCGCGGCCGATCTCAAGAACCCGGCCGACATCGAAATGGTCAAGCACCTGATCGGCAAGGCCGACGTGGTGATTCAGAACTTTCGTCCGGGGGTCATCGAACGGCTCGGTCTCAGTTACGAGGACGCGCGAAAGCTCAATCCGCGCATCGTCTATGCCTCGATCACCGGCTACGGCAGCGAAGGCCCATGGGTCCAGCGCCCAGGGCAGGATCTGCTGGCGCAGGCGCGAGCGGGCGTCATGTGGCTCAATGGTGACACGGAGCAAGGGCCGGTGCCGTTCGGCCTTGCCATCGCCGACCTGCTGGCGGGCGGCGCGATCGTTCAAGGCGTGCTGGCGGCGCTGGTGCGTCGCGGCATCTCGGGGGTGGGCGCGCACATCGAGACGAGCCTGCTGGAGGCACTCGTCGACTTCCAGTTCGAGGTCCTGACCACCCATCTGAACGACGGCGGCCGGCTGCCCAAGCGCTCCGACTTCCGCAACGCCCACGCCTATCTGTCCGCCCCCTACGGGGTCTATCCGACCGCCGACGGATTCCTGGCACTCGCCATGACGCCACTCGACAAGCTGGCTGCGCTGATCGACCTGCCGGCGATTGCCGGCCTCGGCCCCAAGGCGCCGTTCGTGCAGCGCGACGAGATCAAACGCCTGGTGGCCGAGCGGCTCGCCCACCGGCCCACCGACGACTGGCTCGCCATTCTCGACCCGGCCGACGTCTGGTGCGCCAAGGTGCTGCAATGGCCCGAGCTCCTCAACAGCGACGGGTTCACCGGTCTCGACATGCTGCAGACGGTCACGCGCGGCAGCGAGGTGAGCATCCGCACGACCCGCAGTCCGATCCGCGTCGACGGCGAGCGCGCGACTGTTGCCGCCGCCGCTCCGGCGATCGGGCAGCACAGCGCCGCCCTAAGGAGCGAATTCGGTTTCTAGATTTTCTACCGCCCGCAAAGAGGCGGCTGACTGCCCACGTAAACCCCAGAGGAGACTGCAATGCCACGATCGAAGACTGCCTCGCGCCTGCTGGCGCTCACGGCCGGCGCAAGCCTTGTTGCAATGTCGGGGGCAAGCCTTGCCCAGGACCTGACCGCCAGCTTGCCCGACAATCTCAAGTCGATCTATATCGGCGCCACCAACCCGGTGCATCCGTCGGCCTACGACAACTTCGCCGCCCCGGCCAAGCCCTGGAAGTGGTGCCATTCGGAATCCTATCAGGGCAATCCGTGGCGGGTCACCGTCACCAACGAGCTGAAACGTCTGGTCGAAGCGGCCGGCGCGACCTTTGAGGTGTCGGACTCCAACAACGACACCGGCCAGCAGATCAACCAGATCCGCGCCTTCATCGACAAGGGCTGCACGGTCATCACCTCGATCCCGGGCTCGGCGACCGCGCTAGACGACGTGGTCAAGGCCGCCTACGACAAGGGCATTCCCTTCATCACTGCAGCCGGTTCGGTGACCAGCCCCTATGCGATCAACGTCGACAGCAACTATGGCGCCTGGGGCTACGACATGATCAAGGCAATTGCCGCCGACAAGGGCGGTAAGGCCGACATCCTGATGGTCGAGGGCATCGCCGGCCACCCCATCGTCGTGCAGGAGAAGGAGGGCGCTGATCGGGCTCTCGCCGAAGAAGCCGGCCTGAAGGCGGTGCGTACCGTCAACGGCAACTGGACCGCCAACGTCACCAAGAGCGCGATCCTGCAGGCGCTGGCGACCTATCCGGGCAATATCGATGCCGTGTGGACCACCGGATCGGAAAGCCGCGTCGTCGCCGAAGCCTTCGCCGAAGCCGGACGCCCGGTGCCGCTGATCACCGGCTCGGTGACTGGTGATGCCATCGGCTACTGGAAGGCCAATCCCGACAAGTACAACTTCACCGGCCACGGCGTTCTGCCGCACTGGACGGCCGAGACCCTGTACCGCGTCGCAGCCCGGCTGCTCACCGGTCAGCATCCCAAGTTGAATACCCTGCTGATGCCGATCCCGGCGATCAAGCTGGCCGACTTTGCCGGCATCTACCAGGCGTGCATGACCCCAGACGCGGTATCGGTCTTCCCAATCCCGGCGACCGACCCGGTTCCCGAGTCGATCCTCGACGGGTACTTCTCCAATCCCGCGCCGACCCCGGACTACGACTACTCCAAGGTTCCGGCGGCCTGCTGACGGCGATCAACGCATCCTGGCAAGGGGCGGCAACGCCCCTTGCCCTCCATCCTAGAGGTCCGATGACTCCCGACGTTCCCAGCGCCAGCCTCGCAGTCGACGCGATCTCCAAACGCTACGGCGAGACCGTGGCGCTTGACGGTGTGTCGATCGACTTCCGGCCCGGCAGCGTCCACACCATTCTGGGCGAGAACGGCTCGGGCAAGAGCACGCTGGTCAAGCTTCTCTCCGGCGTCGTCTTCAAGGATAGCGGACGCCTTCTCGTCGACGACGTCCCGTTCGAGGGACGCACCCCCGCTCAGTTCTCGGCCAGGGGGTTTGCAACGGTGTTCCAGGAAGTGCTGATCGCGCCCGACCGCACGGTGACCGACAATGTGCTGCTCGGCATGGACCGCCTCTTCGTTCGCACTGTTCCCCGGCAGCACCGCGAAGCACGCGTAGCAGAGATGCTCAAGCGGATTGCTGTCAGCGCCGTGCCGCCCGACGCGCTTGCCGGCAGCCTGCCGCTCGCCCAGCAGCAACTGATCGTTATTGCCCGGGCGCTGGTGCGCGACCCGCGCATTCTCATTCTGGACGAGGCGACCGCGGCGCTCGACCACGCCGATCGAGAGGCCGTCTTCGTCGAAGTCGAGCGGCGCGCCCGCGCCGGTGGTCTCGTGCTGTTCATTTCGCACCGGATGGACGAGGTGTTCCGCCTCTCCGACCGCATCTCAGTGCTGCGCAGCGGGCGGCTGGTCAAGACCCTCGCCCGCGGTGACGCGACCACCGATGAACTGCTGGCGCTGATGGCACCGGTCCGGCCGCCCGAGGCCCATCATGGCTGACACCATGCTCGCGATCGAAGGCTTCTCGCTCGAGCGGCAGGGTCCGGTCTTCGATGAACCCGTTGCCGTTGGCGCCATCATCGGCCTCGCGGGCCTCGATGGACATGGGCAGGACGAATTCCTCGAGACTCTCGCCGGCCTACGCCCGCCCGGCCAGGGGCTGATCAGCAAGCGCACCCAAGCAGCGATGAGACCCATCGGCAGCTTTCGTGCCGCGGCCGCCAATGGGGTCGTCTATCTGCCACGCGACCGGCGGACGATGGGCATCTTCCCCAATCTCTCCGTCTACGACAACTTCGCCATCGCCTCTCTCAAGCGCGACCTCAAGGGGCTGTTCATCAACATCCGCGCCCGGCGGCAGCGCTACGAGAGGTTCCGCGACCAGCTGTCGATTGTCGCCCGCGATCCCGATCTGCCGATTACCGGTCTGTCGGGCGGCAACCAGCAGAAGGTGCTGCTGGCCCGCCTGCTCGCGCGTGACCCCGACGTGCTGTTGCTCAACGACCCCACCCGCGGCGTCGATGTTGCGACACGACAGGTTCTCTACAGCGTATTCCGCCAACTCGCCGACGATGGCATGACGCTGGTCGTGCTCTCGAGCGAGATCGAGGAGGCGGTGATGCTCTGCGACCGGCTGCTGGTGTTCCGCGAGAGGCAGCTCGCCGCCCGGCTGACGGGACACGACAAGACCCCTGAGCGCGTCATCGCTGCAATGTTCGGGAGACCCTCATGAACCGCGCGCTCGCAAGACTGGCCTCGGTCGCCGGTCAGG
>JANXSI010000487.1 GCA_025352765.1 Devosia sp.
CTCGGCGTCTGGACCCTCTGGCGGTTCCTGAGGCCCGGCGCCGCCGCGGCTACGGCCGCTTCTCGCCCTCGAGCTTGACCCGCTCACGCGCCGCGTGCAGCAGCGGCTCGGTGTAGCCCGACGGCTGGTCGGCACCCTTGAGCGCCAGGGCCAGCGCCGCCTGGAAGGCGATCGAGCCGAAATTGCCGCTCATTGGAATATAGTTCGGATCCCCGGCATTCTGCCCGTCGACCACCGCCGCCATCCGCTCGAACACAGTCGTCACCTCGTCCTTGCTGACGAGGCCATGGTGCAGCCAGTTGGCGATCGCCTGCGAGGAAATGCGGCAGGTCGCGCGGTCTTCCATCAGCCCGACATTGTGGATGTCGGGAACCTTCGAGCAGCCGACGCCTTCGTCGACCCAGCGCACCACATAGCCGAGGATCCCCTGCGCGTTGTTCTCGAGCTCGGCGGTAACCGCTGCGCGGTCGAGCCGGCTGGCGTCGAGCACCGGCATCGAGAACAGCTCTCCGAGCCCCGGCGTCGGCTGGTTGTGCCGGCGCTTCTGCGCTTCGAACACGTCGATCTGGTGGTAGTGGAGCGCATGCAGGGTCGCCGCCGTCGGCGACGGCACCCAGGCGGTGTTGGCGCCGGCATTGGGATGCCCCGATTTGGCCTTGAGCATCGCCGCCATGTCGTCGGGCCGCGCCCACATGCCCTTGCCGATCTGCGCCTTGCCCGAGAACCCGGCGGCAAGCCCGATCAG
Organism: Devosia sp.; assembly: GCA_025352765.1. Classification (GTDB taxonomy): domain Bacteria; phylum Pseudomonadota; class Alphaproteobacteria; order Rhizobiales; family Devosiaceae; genus Devosia_A. The sequence goes on from JANXSI010000487.1 coordinate 746, forward strand.
CACATTGCGGTCCTCATAGGCTTGGATCCACTTTTCCGACTTCACGTCGTCCTTGCGCAGCACCGGGCCGGCTTCCATCGAGGTGTGGATCTCGTCGCCGGTGCGGTCGAGGAAACCGGTGTTGATGAAGAACACCCGCGCCCGCGCCGCGTAGATGCAGGCCTTGAGATTGGCGGAGGTCCGCCGCTCCTCGTCCATGATGCCGATCTTGATGCTGTTGCGCTTGAGCCCCAGCATATCCTCGACGGCATCGAAAATCTGGCAAGCGAACGCCACCTCATCCGGCCCGTGCATCTTCGGCTTGACGATGTAGATCGCCCCGGTGCGCGAATTGACCTTGTCGCTGAGCGCGCAAAGCACCGTCACCGCCGCATCGAGCAGCCCCTCGCCGATCGGTACGCCGTTCTGGTCCAGCACCGCCCGCGTCGTCATCAGGTGCCCGACATTGCGCACGAGCAGCAGCGCCCTGCCCTTGAGGGTCAGCGGCTGGCCGGCGGCATCCTTGAACGACCGGTCCGGGCTGAGCGCGCGATGCACCGTCTTGCCGCCCTTGTCGAAGGCTTCCGTAAGCGTACCGTTCATCAGTCCGAGCCAGTTGCGGTAGACCCCGACCTTGTCCTCGGCATCGACCGCCGCGACCGAATCCTCGCAGTCCTGGATCGTCGTCAGCGCGCTTTCGAGCACGATGTCGGCAAGGCCGGCCGCATGCGTCTTGCCGATCGGGTTGCTGGGATCGATGACGAGGATCGCATGCAGCCCATTGTGGCTGAGCAGCAGCTCGCCGCGCGCCTCGGTCCCGCCATAACCGGCAAATGCCTCCGGCTGCCTGAGCCCGACACGACCCGACGGCGTCTCCGCCACGAAAACTCGGGCGTCCCCGTCCTTGACCACATGATAGCCGGTGACCGCGGTGTGGCTGCCCGTCGCCAGCGGAAACGCCGCATCGAGGAACTCGGCGCCGCGCGCCACCACCGCCGCACCGCGCGCCGGATTGAAGCCCTTGCCCGGGGCCAGCTCGCCCTCGCGGGAAATCGCGTCGGTGCCGTAGAGCGCGTCGTAAAGCGAGCCCCACCGGGCGTTCGCCGCGTTCAGCGCGTAGCGCGCGTTCGACACCGGCACCACCAGCTGCGGCCCGCAGATCGTCGAAATCTCCGGATCGAGCCCGCTGGTCTCGATGGTAAAATCTGTCGGCTCGGGAACCAGGTAGCCGATCTCCTTGAGGAACGCCTCATATCCGGCGGGATCGCTGGCGACCGGGCCGTTGGCCCGGTGCCAGGCATCGATCTTGCCCTGGAGCTTATCGCGGAGGGCGAGGAGCTCCCGGTTGCGCGGCGTGAAATGGTCGACCAGCCCGGCCAGCCCCGCCCAGTAGGCGTCCGGGGAAATCCCCGTCCCCGGCAGCGCCTCGGTCTCGACGAACGTCACCAGCTGCGTGTCGACCTGGAGGCCGGATTTCTCGAGATAGTTCGCCATGTCTTTGCTGCCGGCTCTGGTTGTTTCAATCAGCCCTACCACCGGAAGCCAGCACAGTGAAAGTGGGAGCGTTACGCGCTCCTGTACCGCGCCATACTCGCCTCGGCATGCGCCTCGCGCGCCAAACGGGCGACTTCGGCTGGCACGACGCGCCGGCCGACCGGCCAGAGCGACAGCCCCGCGAGCTTGAACGCCTGGAGGCCGAACGGAATGCCGATGAGCGTCAGGCAGCAGAGAACCCCCGCAACCAGATAGGCAAAGAACAGCGCCAGGCCGAAGGTGCAGGCCCAGATGACGTTGGCGATGAAGCCGATGGTGCCGGTGACCGCGGTCACCGCGTGACGCCGCGACCGTCGAGTTCGCGCACATGCACCACGTCCTGCCCGAACGGCCAGGCCGAGAGTTTGGCCATCTGGAAAGCCGCAATGGTCAGCGGCAGCCCGACGATCGAGAGCGCAAACACCACCCCGCCGACGAGCCACAGCAAAGCGATGTACCAGCCGCCCAGAACGAACCAGATGATGTTTCCCGCAAATCTCACTGCCGTTGCCTCCGTGAGCCCTAACGTAGGAACGTCAGGGGGCCGGGACAAGAACCGACTTCATCGCCTTGCCGGCGACATAGGTCTCGACCACGGCGCGGTCGTCGCCGCAGGTCTGCAGCAGAAACAGCTCGTTGGCGAGGCTGTCGACGACTTCCATGCGGAGCGCCATCTGCGGCGTGGCGCGCGCATCGAGCACCACGAGGTCGGCGTCGGTGCCCGCCTCGAGCGTGCCGATCCGGTCGGCAAGGCTCAGTGCCCGGGCATTGCCAAGCGTCATCATGTAGAACGACTTCAGCGGATTGAGCCGCTGGCCGCGGAGCTGCAGCACCTTGTAGCCCTCGTCGAGCGTGCGAAGCATCGAGTAGGAACTGCCGCCGCCGACGTCGGTAGCCACC
>JANXSI010000311.1 GCA_025352765.1 Devosia sp.
TCCCGCGGCGGCCAAACTAAGTCTTCCGGAGACGCCTTTATTCTGGGCCGAAATCTGCCGGAAACTCGGGCATTCTCTAATGGCCATTTCCAGCAAACATTTAGCCGACTGAGTGCTGGAGCCCGACTACACGCCTGAGCAAAAGACCGCTAGTGGCCCAGCGAGAGCTGATCTGTGGTATTGCCCAAATGCGGGTCTCCTAAGCCGCGCGACGACAGGAGTTACCGAAAATGAATCTTATCATTGCGAGCCTTTCGCCTCACGCGCAGACACTGCTTGGACAAGCTGAGCCGTTCACCGCTCGCCAGGGCGAAGAGCTAGAAAGCGCGGGGCAAGATTCGAGCTACGCCTACTTTTTGGACAAAGGGCTCGCATCCAGAGTGGCGTCTTTCGAAGGACGGTCACTCGACATCGGGATGGTTGGATCCGACGGCTACGTCTGCTCGGGGCTGCTCGAGCACAACGATAAGGTGGACTTCAGGTGCCTCATGCGGATATCCGGATCAGGGCACCGATACCCTAATCACGTAGTGAAAGCGGCTATGACAGGCGATACGCAACTCGGTTTGTCCCTTCGCCAGGCGGCGCGCTCATTCTTAACCCAGGTGGGTCAAAATGCTTGGTCCGCCGGGGTCAGCACTCTGAATGTGCGCCTCGCTCGTTGGCTTCTGATGGCCGCCGACCGAGCTGGCTTGGAACTCAAGATCACACATGAGGAAATGGCCGAGGCGCTCGGCGTGCGCAGAAGTGGAGTGACCCTCGCGATGCAGATCGTTGGGCTTCTCGCATTCTCGAAAAACAGGTGTTGGGGTAGGGAAGGTCGTTCTCAGTCTCGACCGGGTGTGCGCTCAACGGGGTCACAGCACTACAGGTCCCAATGCACTTGGAGCGGCTTTGATATGAGCTGGGAGCAGGGGCCCGCACTTGATGTTGGGGCGCGGGAGCCTGAGGCGCCTCTCGAGAAACGCCATGCACAAGTCATGAATTTTGCCCGAGCCATGACCACAATCGGCGCAAAGCGAACTTCAGACGAGGGCCACATCAGATGCTAACTCGCCAGAACATGTTTAAGCCGCTTTTGGAAGCGCTGCCGGAGGCTCGACCACTGTGGGAGGCCTTCGTCCTGCAATGGAAGGACGTCGCAGAACCGCCGAACTATCTGTTCATCGGCGATCTGGCGAGCCATCTGACCGACAGGCTCGAAGCGGGCTCAACTCGTGAGGTCGTTGCGGGGCTAGCAGTCTGCGAGCGTTGGTTGACTGAGGGCGATGAATATGTGCGGGAGGCTGCCGTCGTCGGCTTCATCGAGGACCTGCAGGCGGGGCCTGTCTACTGGGCTAGGGGCAGTCCATCCAGCTAGCGTCGGGTGGTGAGCGGCGTGGCAACCGTCACACAACGTGATGAGGTTTGAGAGGGCGTCCGAACCGCCCATCGCGCGCGGTAATAGGTGATGCACGTCGGCATCGCGCGAGCGCAACTCAATGCCACAGGACACGCAGCGAAAGTTGTCTCGCTCCAGTACCTGTTCGCTTACTACCTGCCACTCTGTCGCTTCGACGCTCAGTCTCTTCCCCTGGGGTATCGTCCTTCGTGTAGCGATTTGCCTGCGAGAGACGGGGACTGGCAACTCCAGAAACCACAACCGCTGCCGGGCAACCGAAAGCTAATTGCTTCTAGCATCAGGAGGGCTAGCAGTTTGGCGATGCAACCAAGGGGACTGACCATGACCAACGCGGGCGACGCGATGCCCACTGATACCTCCGATATGGCCGCCCAGATTGTCAGTGCCTATGTGATGAACAATTCTGTCTTGGCCGCGGGGATGGGCTCTGGATCGTTGCCTGGCGCTCGTTGATGTCGGCGCCTCACACTCGCTCCAGAGCGATGGCGATTCCCTGGCCGACTCCGATGCACATGGTTGAGAGCGAGCGCCTGGCGTTGCTTAAGGTGAGTTCGAGCGCGGCGGTGCCGGTGATACGCGCGCCAGACATGCCGAGCGGGTGACCTAAGGCAATGGCGCCGCCATTGAGGTTCACGCGATGGTCTTCGTCGCCGACGCCTAGGAGGCGGAGGCTGGCGAGTCCCTGCGAGGCGAACGCCTCATTAATCTCGATGATATCGAAGGCGTCGATGCCAAGTCCCAGCCGTGCTAGCAGCTTCTTGCTAGCCGGGGCGGGGCCAAGGCCCATAACACGGGGCGCCACGCCTGCGGTGGCGCCGCCGAGGACGCGGGCGAGCGGCACGAGGCCATGATGCTTGGCGGCTTCGGCCGAGGCTAGGAGCAACGCGGCCGCGCCATCGTTCACGCCGCTCGCATTGCCCGCTGTGACCGAACCTTTAGCAAAGAGCGGCCGCAACTTGGCAAGGGCCTCAAGGGACGTATCGCGCGGGTGCTCGTCGCGATCGACTAGAAGTGCATCGCCTTTCTTCTGTGGGATTGCGACCGGCGTAATCTCGCGGGCAAGCCGACCGTTTTCTTGGGCCGCAGCGGCTCTCTGCTGCGAACGCAGCGCCATGCGATCCTGGTCCTCGCGACTGACATTGTGCTCGTCTGCCACGTTCTGTCCGGTCTGCGGCATGGGGTCGGTGCCGTAGGCGGCTTCCATCGCCGGATTGATGAAGCGCCAGCCGATGGTGGTGTCGAAGATTTCCGCAGAGCGTGAAAAAGCCGATTCCGCTTTACCCATCACAAAGGGGGCGCGGCTCATACTTTCGACTCCGCCTGCGATGACGAGGGACGCTTCGCCCGAAGCAACCTGGCGGGCGGCGATCAGAACGGCGTCCATGCCTGAGCCGCAAAGGCGATTGACAGTGGTGCCCGTGACGCCGACTGGCAGGCCAGCGAGAAGAGCGGACATGCGGGCGACGTTACGATTGTCCTCGCCAGCCTGGTTGGCGCAGCCAAAGACTACATCGTCTATGGCCTCCCAATCGACCCGGGCGTTGCGCGCCATCAGAGCGCGGAGTGGGATCGCCCCCAAGTCGTCGGGCCGCACCGAAGAAAGCGCCCCGGCGTAGCGGCCGATGGGCGTGCGGATATAGTCGCAGATGAACACATCGGCCATCTCAGATCTCCGGAGCCGCGAGGTCGACGACGCCGTCATCGGTGTGAAGGCGGGCGCCGGTCATGGCCTGTAGATGCTCGAGCGAGAGGGCGGGCAGTTTCTCGCGCAGGACAAAGTGGCCGGCCACGACATCGATCACGGCATGGCTGGTATAGATGCGCGTGACGCAGCCAATGCCAGTGAGGGGCAGGGTGCAGCGCTCAAGCAGCTTTGGTGATCCGTCCTTGGTGACGTGGTCGGTGATCACCGCAACACGCTTCGCGCCATGAACCAGATCCATAGCTCCGCCGACTGCCGGAACACCTTTGGGGCCGGTCGACCAGTTCGCTAGGTCACCGTTTTCGGCCACCTGATAGGCGCCTAGAATTGCCACATCGAGGTGGCCGCCACGGACCATCGCGAAGCTGTCAGCATGATTGAAGAAGGCCGTGCCGGGCCGGATAGTCACAGCCTTCTTGCCAGCATTGATCAGGTCCCAGTCCTCTTCGCCATCAGGTGGGGCCTCTCCAAAGCCTAGGATGCCATTCTCGGTGTGAAAGATCGCCTGCCGCCCCGGCGGCTGGAACCGGGCGACCATTTCGGGCAGGCCGATGCCGAGGTTGACATAGGCGCCATCGGCAATGTCCTGTGCGGCCCGCCAGGCCATCTGGGTCGGTGTGAGCTTCATACGAGCTGCTCCGGGTAGCGCGCACCGGCGCGATTGAGGATCTCTTCCTGAGCCGGATTTGCCACTTCGACGACGCCCTGCACAAAAATGCCGGGTGTTACGACCGCCTCCGGATCAATCGATCCGGGCGCGCCGATCCGGGTCACTTGGGCA
>JANXSI010000332.1 GCA_025352765.1 Devosia sp.
CAGCACCAGCGCCACGAGGCCGCCGAAATCGGCTCCACCCAATCGTTGCGCCACCACGAAGATCGGCGCGCCGGTCTTGGCGTCGGCAAGCTGCGCCGAGATCGTCCAGTCGCCGCCCGCCTCGATCGTCTTGAAGAACTCCAGGCCGGCGATCGTTTCGGGCAGGCTCGGCGAGCCGGAATTTCCGAAGACGTTGCCGGTCGCATCATAGATGCCGAGGCTCGAGCCAGGGGCCAAAGCCGCTGTCGCGGAGTCGAACCCCGCCTTGTTGATTTCGCTGATGTCCGCCGGCGTCGCCGCCACTGCGGCGATCTGGCGGAGCACCGCATGCGCGCCGCCCACTGCCCAGTTGGCGTCGTCGGCCACGATGTCGGCCGCCGATTGGGCCTTGCCGCGCGCCTGCTCGAGCGTTGTCGAATACCCCTGCACGCACAGCAGGGCAAAGATCGTGAACACGACGATAGTGAGCCCGGTGGCCACGGCGATCACCGTTTCGGCCGGTCCCCAGCGGAAACCCCGCAGCAGCGGCGTGGCCGATTTCGGTGTCTGCGCCACCACCCCGGCCGATCCGCCTTCGCTCATCCCGCGTTTCCTTCCGCTGCCAGCAGGTTGCCCACCAGGCCGAGCAGCGCCGTTTCCTGGTACGGTTTTCCGACAAATTGCGCGCCGCTCGGCAATTCACCGGAGCGAACGCCTACCTTCCCGGAAATGACGATCAGCTTAACCGGCGGCCAGCGACCGCGGATATAATGGGCCAGTTTGAAGCCGTCCATCGAGCCGGGCATGTCGACATCAGTCAGAACCATATGGATTCGTTGATCGTTTTCGAGAATCTTGATCGCGCCGTCGGCGCTGGCCGCCTCGACGACGTCATAGCCCTGCTCTTCGAGGGCGCTCACCAAACCGAGTCGGATGAACGGCTCGTCTTCGACGACCAACAGTCTCATTGCGCAAAAAGCCCCAAATTCGACCACAAATGCGCGAACGCCGGTTTGGTTGCATACGCCAATCTGGTGAAGAGCGGGTTGATCTTGCGGCAGCGACTGACCACATGGATCGCATCGGACTGGTCCCCGACGCCGGGTGAACAGTTCACAAACACTGTGCATTGCTGTACGGTCTCGCTTCATTCGACCGCCTCGTCACTGCTCGAGGCGCCGGTTGTCCGGCGCCGGCGCGGGGCATTTTTCATGCCTGCGGCATCTCGCGGGTCAAATTGGAGAGCCTATGCCGAAAGAAGAAATGCTGGAATTCCCGGGTACGGTGACCGAACTGCTGCCCAACGCGACGTTCCGCGTCAAGCTCGAGAACGACCACGAGATCATAGCCCATACCGCCGGAAAACTGCGCAAGAACCGCATCCGCGTGCTCGCCGGCGACAAGGTCCTGTGCGAAATGACGCCCTACGACCTGACCAAGGGTCGGCTGACCTACCGCTTCCGGTAACGCTCGCCGCACGAAAAAGGGCGGCCCATGAGCCGCCCCTTCCACATCATGGCCGATGGAGCCTATTGCCCGCTGAGGGTCTGAGCCGTATCGGCGATTCGATCCTTGGTCTCGGCGTAGAGATCACCCGCCTTTGCCGACGCCTCGTCGTACAGTTCGGCGGCCTTGTCCTTGCCCTGCTGGTAGAGACCGCCGGCAACGTCCCCGGCCTTGTCGCGGAGCTTGTCCGCCTGGCTGCCCACCAGTTCATCTTCCTGCGCCGTGTGCGGCAGGGTCGCGCCGAGGGCGGCTCCGGCGGCGAACGCCAGTGCGCCGGCGATCAGCGGCTGCTTGTCGAAGAGGTCGACGACCTGCCGGCTGATTTGGTCGGTCTGGGACTGCACCGTGCCACCGAGGTCGCGCGTTCCCGAGGCAATGCCGGCGCCGACCTTCGAGGCAGCAGCGGCAACATTGTGCACCTGTTCGCCCACAGCATGGCGGGCATCGGACCAGCTGTGGCTGGCCCAGCCCATGGCGTTGTCGAGCGCATTGCCGGATTCGTCCTGGAACTGCTTGACGCGGTTGCCGGCTTCATCGATGAAGCCCGAGAACTTCTTTCCGGCTTCGTCGGTAAAATGGCCGGCGCGGTGGCCCAGAGAATCCGATTCCGCGCGGTACTTGGCCCCGCTGTCGCTCTCGAATTCGCTCCACCACTGCCCGGCCTCGTCCGTCGCGTGCCCGGTCCGTCGCAGCCCGCGACCCTGGACCCGGGCATAGGGAAACTCCTGTTCGCT
>JANXSI010000363.1 GCA_025352765.1 Devosia sp.
ATTGCTTTCATCTGACCCTTGAGCTGAGCGATCTCAGTGGCATTCGTCTTGTCGCCACCGATAAAGAACAGCGCTGGCCAGAAGACGATGAGCGACACGCCGGTCATCACGGCGTCAGATGTTGCTTGCTTCGACTGCTGCCCTGTCGTTGCAGAGGCCGCAGCAGAAACGCGACCTGCTTCCGCACGAAGCTGGTCGCAGTTCATGCTCTCATAAGGAACCGGCGAGACGTAGCTTGCCGCGATGTTATTCGGATTTGTTGCGCAACCCGCAAGCAAAAGCGGCACGACCGTGGCGGCCGTGATTAGGGTATTCAATTTCAATGGAGCCTCCCAAAACACTTCGGAAATGCTAGCTCAGAGCTTAATGCGCTGGAAGTGTAATAGTAAAATAACAGTGAACGGAGACTGGGGCCGGAGAATAACGTTACCTGCAGAACAAAATTTTTGGGTTAAAGATTCGAATACTGCCGAGAGCGCCAGTGACGCCATCTCCGTACCTTGTGACCTTGCGTCGTGGCTCAGGACATCGCACGATGAAGGATAATTGGCGCTTTGCGTGGGGCTTTGCATGCGCGACACTATTGCTGAAAAGCTAGCGGGCTACGGCGCATGGACCTATCGTGGTGCCTGGGCTCTTGAAATCGCGGCGTCGATCATAGGCCTTTCGACGGGTGTTGCCCTGGGCTACCAAGCATTCTCGGCCTCAGGGTCAGCAAACTCGACTGATCTCATCCTTGCGAGCGCCCCGTTTTTCATAGTGGCACTGGCTGAGCTTACCAAGATTCCCATCGCGACCCTGCTATTTGCGGCGGGCTGGAAGTGGAAGCCCATAGTGCTCATCTTCATGCTCGCGCTCGCGGGTATCACGTTCGAAACGGTCTTCATGGGGCTGGAACGCGCGGCGGCTCTGCGACAATTGCCTTATGAGCAGATGCGCGAAGACATCGACGCCAAGCGGCTCACCTTAGCTGGGTTGCAGGCGGCCTTTGACGTGTCTGGCAAGACCGATCCAGTAGGCGATGCACAGAACACCCTCACGGACTTAACAGAGCAAGCAAAGGCTGCTCGGACGACCATCCAGGACTTGATCGACCAGATTGACAAGCAACTGAGCGCAGCCGTGGCTTTGTCTCCCGCGGCGGTACAAGCGCAGGCCGCATTGGCCGACGCAAAGAAAGACCGCGATGAGAAGGTTCTGTCGCAGAAGCAAGAAACAGATGCCAGAGTGCAGCGGTTCGAGTCGCAGCGCGATAGCTTCGTGAAGCGCATCGAAATCTATAACAATAACCACAACGATCCGGTCGCGGCAGCTGCCGCCGCAAAGGCGCAGGTGCAACTCGATGCGTTGGTCAATCCCGTGCCAGCGCTAGACAAGCAGCACAAGGAAGAGCTGCAGCCACTCTTGGACAAAATAGCGCAGCTCCAGGCAACGTTCGATAGGGAGTTCGCTGCATCGAAGCCGATGACCGATGCGGACCGGACCGGGCTCGTACAGCACCGAGTTGAGCTTATGGCACGGTTGGACCAAGTCTCGAAAAGCTGGAACTCCCAAATTGATGGGGCACAGCAACGTCTAGCCGACGCCAATTCCGCTCAGGTCAACAAAGACGCCGGTATAAGCGATAACCTCAAGCAGCAAGAAACGCTGACCAAAGAGATCGCCAAACTCGACGGCGAACGTATCCCAATGGCGCGTAGCGATCAGATCCGCCGGATCGCAGGACGATTCTTTGGTGTCAAGCCGGAGGATGTCAGCGAGGATCAAGCAGATCTCATATCAATCATATGGTTTGGGTCGCTTGCGGGCCTCGCGGCGCTTGCTGGCCCGGTCACTGCGACGGTGGCGTTAGCCCTGCAGCGGATTGCTGCGACCTACGGAGTGCCTGTTCCCCGTCGCCGCGGTGTCTTCGCGAACTGGACGCGCCTTGTGCATGCCTGGCGGTGGCATCGAGTGCGGACCGTGAAGGTTCCCTATGAGGTAAAGGTAGAAGTCGAAAAGGAAGTTGAGATCGAAGTACCAGTCGAGACGGTGATAAAAGAAATCCTTTACGTGCCCGTCCTGACTGATGATCCCGCCATGGTACTGTCCGCGATGAGAACAGCTCTCCCGCCGGAGGTAACGTCGGCTGTCGAGGCCGCCATGAAGGCCGCGCTTATTCCAGAGCCCCCCGAGCCATCACCCCCGCCGACCAAAAGGCCGAGACGTGCAAGTAAGACACAACACGTCCCTTCTTGAGCAGGCCGTCGCACTGGCCGTTCGACAGAAGGAAATTCCAACACTGCAGGCGCAGGCCGCGGCGTTCAAGGCGCGGGAACGCGCGACGGGTTTCAAGCGTCTTGCGACAGGCGGAGCTATTGCCTTAGCCGCGATCGGGCTCGGTTGGGGCCTTAGCCTCGCCTACCCTCGTTTCTTTGAAGACAGAGATATCCCGGCCTCGCCAAGGCCTCCAAGCACGGTCACCGAGACGCCGTCACGCGTCGAACCGGCATCAGAAATTGTAGAAAAAAGCTCCAGACAACTCCCCTCTGCTGAGTCGTCACCGGCAACGCCTACTGTCAGCAAGGAGGGACCGATCGGCGAAGTGACGACAGACTTCACCAAGTTTCAATTCCAAGACTTTGGGGAGTTTGGCGAGACGTGGAACATTGCAGCCGGACACCATTTCGCTTCAAATAGCGACGCGCAATGGGACCGGGCTTGGTGCTACACAAACCACCTTGTCGACGGAGTTTCACTTCAGGTCGACTTAGTAACACGAGCTACGCCTGATGCGCCGCCGCATGCGCTCTTAGCGACGCGGGAAACGTTGGCTAAGGCTAATCTGTCAGACGACAAAGCGATCTTGCTAGCATCCCTCTGTCCCTGGCTCGATGGGAAGAAGTACGCGGTTGGTGACTTCGTCCTCGACCGCTCGCTTCTGCATGATGCTGCCTCGTCCCAGGAGGCCGCAGCGAGTTCGCAGATTCCTGCGCAGCTAACAGGTGCCTACGTGCAATTTGGCTCGTTCGCATCTCTGCTCCTCGCAAACTCTGAACTCGATGGATACCAGGGTAAGTGGTCGAGTTACCTTCAAGGACAGGAAATTGTGGTACAGCCCGTGGCGTTTGGCCAGTCGGAGTTGAGGTATAACCTGCGGGCGGCCTACCCGTCGCTCGTTATCGCTAAGCAGGTTTGCGGCGTGGTCGCATCAAAAGGTGGAGACTGCTTCGCGGGAACTTACTAGTTCGACGCCGTCGCGCCGGTGCAGACTACCTGGACGGTGAACTCGGTCGCCTTGATGG
>JANXSI010000432.1 GCA_025352765.1 Devosia sp.
CGCGGCGCCGCGGTGCTCTTGGTCAGCGAAGACCTCGACGAAATCCTCGAACTCGCCGACCGCGTCGCGGTGATGAGTGGCGGCACCATCACCTACGTCTCCCCCATCGAAGACACCGACCGCAACACCATCGGCCAATACCTGGCGGGGCATTGATGCGAACCGAACCATCCTTCACCTCCCCCCTGGCGGGGGAGGATTGCGTAGCTTGGACTTGGCAGCGCCAAGTCCTTAGCGAAGCAGGGTGGGCGGGCGACGTCGGCAATGGGATTGTGTCGCCCCCCACCCTTGATCCCTCCCCGCGACGGGGGAGGGTGTCGACTGCAAGTCCGGTGCAGGACCTTTCGCCATGACCACCATCGCTGCCAGACCCTACCCCTACGACTTCGTCCCCGGCCACACGGCGCTGGTCGTCATCGACATGCAGCGCGACTTCATCGAGAAGGGCGGCTTCGGCGACTCCCTCGGCAATGACGTGGCGCGGCTCGAGGCAATCGTGCCGACCACCGCCCGGCTCATCGACCTGTTCCGCAAACGCGACTGGCCGATCATCCACACCCGCGAAGCGCACAAGCCCGATCTCAGCGATTGCCCGCCCTCCAAGATCCGGCGCGGCAATCCGGGCCTCCACATCGGCGAGACCGGCGCCATGGGCCGGCTGCTGGTGGCGGGCGAGCCGGGCAACCAGATCGTTGCCGATCTCGCGCCGCTCGATGGCGAGATCGTCGTCGACAAGCCCGGCAAGGGCATGTTCTGGGCGACGGGGCTCCACACCCGGCTCGCCGCGATGCAGATCACCCATCTGGTGTTTGCCGGCGTGACCACTGAGGTCTGCGTCCAGACCTCGATGCGCGAGGCCAATGACCGCGGCTACGAGTGCCTGCTGATCGAGGACGCGACCGAGAGCTATTTCCCGCAGTTCAAGGCCGCGACCATCGAAATGATTATCGCGCAGGGCGGCATCGTCGGCTGGGTTGCGCCGCTCAGCGCCCTCGAGGCGGCCTTCGCATGACCGCCGAACAGGGCCGCTGGGCCGGGCGCAATCCCGACAAGGATCTGATCCGCCACGAGATCTGGTACGGCCTCGAACGCGACGGCGTCGCGGTCGGGCCGGCCTGGAGCATGATCCCCAATTTCGTCGGCGCCGACGTCGCCGCCTGGCATCTGGCGCAGACCCCGGCGTGGAAGGCGGCCCGAACCGTCAAGACAAATCCGGACGCGCCGCAGATCCCCATCCGCATCCGCGCGCTCTATGAGGGCAAGCTGGTGTTCGCGCCGGTGCCGTATCTCACGCAGGACTTTCCGTACCTGCGCCTCGATCCGGAGCGGCTCCAAAAGAACGGTGTTTCGTTCGAACTCGCCGCCACGTCGCAGGGCTTCATGGAGCACGGCGAGCGGATCGGCTTCGAGGACGTGGCGCCGCTCGATTTCTGTGTCGTGGGCTCGGTGGCGGTCACCCGTGAGGGCGGCCGCACCGGCAAGGGCGCCGGTTTCGCCGATCTCGAAACCGCGATCTTTCGCGAGCTCGGCATCGTCAGCGCAACCACCCCCATCGCCACCACCGTGCATTCGACCCAGCTGGTCGGCGACGACCGCGTGCCGATGCAGCCCCACGATTCGCCGCTCGATTTCGTCGCCACCGAACTGGAGCTGATCGCGACCGGCAACACCGCGGCCCGGCCGATGGGCGTCGACTGGGACCGGTTGCAGCCCGACCAGTTCGAGACCATCCCGTTCCTCCGTGAACTGAAGTCCCGCATGCTGGCCCGGCGGAACCAATGATTCTGAACGAGCCCGACGTCCTCGCCGAAGTCACCGCTGCCTTCACCCGCTACGAGGCAGCACTCATCGCTAACGATATCTCCGTGCTCGATGAGCTGTTTTTGGATGATCCCTCGACCATTCGTTACGGGGGGGCCGAAAACCTTTACGGCATTGAGGCCATCCGGGCTTTCCGCGCCGGCCGGAGCCCGACGGGACTCGGCCGCCGCCTGGCGCAAACCTCGATCACCACCTACGGCCGGGATTGCGCCGTGGCCGCCACTCTGTTTTATCGCGACGCAACCCCGCACCGAGTCGGCCGGCAGATGCAGACCTGGGTGCGGACC
>JANXSI010000454.1 GCA_025352765.1 Devosia sp.
CTGGCCAAGCCTACGCTGATCGGCTGGTTCGTCGGACAGGCGATGAAGGCCTCGGGCGGCAAGGCCAACCCGCAGGCGCTCAACGACATCCTCAAGAAGAAGCTCGGGCTCTGAGCGTGGCGGACCTGAAGATCACCGCAGGTCCGTTCCAGTTCGGGGCGAACTTCGTGGCCGCGGCACCCAAGACCGTCGCGGCCTTCCGCGGCAAGCTGCCGTTCGTCAGTCAGCTTCTGCATGTGCGCTGGAGCGGCGAGGCGGTGTGGATGCCGCTCGCCGATCTCGAATTCGGCGTCGGCGCCGAGAACGCCACGAGCTATCCGGCGCCGGGACAAATCCTGCTCTATCCCGGCGGGATCAGCGAGACCGAGATCCTGATGGCCTATGGGCCGTGCCGGTTCGCCAGCAAGGCCGGCCAGCTCGCCGGCAACCATTTCCTGACAATTGAGGGCGACCTTGCGCAACTGGCCGAGCTCGGTCGGCTGACGCTGTGGCTCGGCGTCCAGCCGATCCGCTTCGAGGCGAGCTGACCATGGCCCGGTCCGCGACCAGCATGCCGCGGGCGATCTGGGCGCTGGGTTTTGTGTCGCTGTTCATGGATGTCTCGTCCGAGATGATCCACTCGCTGCTGCCGGTCTATCTGGTGAGCGTGCTGGGCGCATCGGCGCTAACCGTGGGGATTATCGAGGGCGTGGCGGAGGCGACAGCTTCGATCACCAAGGTGTTCTCGGGCGCCATCTCGGACTGGGTGGGCAAACGCAAGCTGCTGGCGGTGATCGGCTACGGACTCGCGGCCTTCACCAAGCCGATCTTCCCGCTGGCCACCTCGATCAGTTGGCTGGTGACGGCCCGCTTCGTCGACCGCATCGGCAAAGGCATTCGCGGCGCGCCGCGCGACGCGCTGGTCGCCGATATCGCGCCGCCCGAGCTGCGCGGTGCAGCGTTCGGGCTCAGGCAGTCGCTCGACACTGTCGGCGCCTTCCTCGGGCCCGGTATCGCGATCCTCCTGATGTGGCTGACGCTCGACAATTACCGCATCGTCTTCTGGGTGGCGGTGATCCCGGCGTTCCTCTCGGTTGCCATGCTGGTGTTCGGGGTGCGCGAACCGGAACGGCCTCCAGGACTGCGCCAGGTGCGCGCGCCGCTGTCGCTGGGCGAACTGCGCCGGATGGGGCCGGCCTACTGGACCATCACTGGGGTGGCCACGGTGTTCACGCTGGCGCGCTTTTCCGAGGCGTTCCTGATCCTCAGGTCGCAGGGCGCGGGTGTGCCGATCGTCGTCATTCCGCTCGTGCTGGTGGTGATGAACGTCACCTATGCGCTCGCCGCCTACCCGGCCGGGGTGCTGTCGGACCGGGTCAGCAAGGTCACGGTGCTGATGGTGGGGGTCGCCTTGCTGATCGCCGCCGACCTCGTGCTGGCGCTCGGCGGCTCGATTCCGGTCGTTGCCCTTGGCGTGGTGCTGTGGGGGCTGCACATGGGGCTGACGCAGGGACTGCTCGCGAGCCTTGTGGCCGAGACCGCGCCGGCCGAACTGCGCGGCACCGGGTTCGGCGTGTTCAACCTCGCGGGCGGCGCCGCACTCCTGGTCGCCAGTGTCGTTGCCGGCATGCTGTGGGACGGGGCCGGCCCGGCGGCAACGTTCGCCGCGGGAGCCGCGATCGCGACGGTGAGCCTTGCCGGGCTCGCCGTCGTGCGGCTGCGGATGCCGCGTCTCGGTGCGGTGCCCGACGGCTCGCCCTAGGCTGGGGCGCTGCGGAAGCGCCGGACCAGCCGCCCGTCCATGACGATCAGCCCGACAAAAATGATGCCCATGCCGGCCATCTGGATCGGCAGCAGCGGCTCGGACAGGATCGTCGCCCCAAGCGCAATGGCGACGATCGGCGTGATGTAGGCGTTGATCGCGTAGTTGGTCGCGCCGATCCTCGGCAGCAAATAATACATGATCTGAAAGTTCATCGCGGTCGGAAACGCCCCAAGCCAGACCCAGGCCGCCAGGGTTTCGACATGGGTGATGTGGGGCACGCCCTCGAAGATAAGGCCGGCCGGGGCCGACACCAGCGCCGCGCCGGTAAGGGCGAAGGTGGCGATCACCGCCGGATCGACCTTGGCGAAGCTGCGGGTGATGTTGAACGACAGCGCGAACATCAGCGTGCTGAGCAGCGTCAAGAGCATCGCCCAGAGCTGGCCGGGGTTGCCCCCGGCAAGTGCCGGCTCAAACAGCACGGCGGCGCCGACAAAGCCGATCAGCGCGCCAGCCATCTTGGTCGACGTCGCCTTCTCGCCGCGCGGCCAGAAGTGCGAGATCACTGCCGTGGCGATCGGCATCAGGACGCTGATGATGGCGACGAGGCCGGTCGAGATGTAGGTCTGGCTGATCGGCGCGAGGATGAACGGGATGGCGTAGGTGAACACGCCAAGCAGGCCCAGTTTGCCGAGGAGGATGGGGTCCGTGGGGATCGGCGTCCGGCGGATCAGCAGGAAAGCCCAGCAGGCGAGGGCGGCGAAGACGCAGCGGCCGCCGCCGATGCTTAGCGGCCCGAGTTCGCGCATCACCACCTCGAGGATGAGGAACGAACTGCCAAAGACGCAGCCCAGGAATACCAGCACCAGCCAGTAGCGCAACGCCATCGGAGAGTTTCCACGCCTCGGGAGAACGCACCGACGCTAGGCGCTTGGACGGTCGCGTCGTATCGACGATTCTTCACCTCGCCCCTGAGTTGCGCTCAGCCCGGGTCAGGCCGCCGCCGGCCGGAACCGCTTGATCAGGCGGCCGTCGATGCAGACGAGGCCGAGGAAAATCACGAAGATGCCGACAAAATGCACCGGCAGCAGGCTTTCGTGCAGCACCAGGACGCCGAGGAGGATCGCCGAGATCGGGGTGATGAAGGTGTTGAGCGAGAGATTGGTCGCGCCGACCTTGGGCAAGAGCCAGTAGACGAGGAGGAACGAGAAGCTCGTCGAGAACACGCCGATGCCGAATAGCGCGCCCCAGGTCTCGGGGCGGGTGATGACTGGGACGCCTTCGAAGACGAGCGCTACCGGGATCATCAGCAGCGCTGCGGCCGTCAGCGAACTCGAGGCGACGGCGGCCGAGTCGATGGCTTTGAAGCGGCGGGCATAGTTGAGGGTGAGCGCGTAGCAGCAGGTGGCGCCGAGCGCTGCGAAGATGGCGATGATTTCGGTCGAGCCATTGGTCGCGAACGAGGGCGAAGCGAGGATGATGGCGCCGGCAAAGCCGATCAGCACACCCAGAACCTTGTTCCAGCTGGCCTTTTCCCCGCCCGGCCAGAGCTGGCTGACGATCACGGTGGTCATCGGCGTCATGCCGTTGATCACCCCGACGATGCCGCTCGCGAGGTGCTGTTCGGCGAACGGGAAAAGGGCGAACGGGATGGCATAGTTGAGGACGCCCAGCACCACGAGCTGGGCATAAAGCATCGGATCGCGGGGCAGGGTGCGGCGGGTCGCGATGAAATACACCCAGCAGATCACCGCGCCGATGCTGACGCGTCCGGCCGAGACCCAGAGCGGCCCGATCTCGCGGATCAGGATGGCGTTGAACAGGAACGAACAGCCCCAGATCGCGCCGAGCATGATGATGAGCGCCCAATAGCGGATCGGCATGGTTGTTCTCCCTTTGTCCGCAGACTAGGGCTGCATTGGAGGCGGGTCGAACCGATTTTGACGATGGGCCGGATCAATCCGCGTGATGGCTCAGGGCTTGCGCCACTGGTTGGCGCGTTCGTTGATCGCGGCAAGGCGCGCGGTCTCGCTGACGCGGGCGGCGCGGGTTTCCGGGCGCTTGGCGAGCGAGATCCACTCGAGGATCGCCTTGCGCGCCGACGGCGGGAAGGCGGCGAACTTGTCGGCCGAGCTGGGATGCGCCTGGAAGGCGGCCGCGAGATCGGGCGGGATTTCGCCGGAATGCGAGGCGTCAAGCAGGTCCCAGGTGCCGGACGCCTTCGCCTCGTCGATCCGGGCGAGGCCGGCGGGCGTCATCAGCCCGGCCGCGATCAGCCTGTCGATGCGCGCCTTGTTGACCTGCGACCAGCCGCTCTTGGCCTTGCGCGGCGACAGCCGCAGCATCGAGCGATCCGCATCGAGCGAGCGCGGCTGGCTGTCGATCCAGCCAAAGCACAGCGCCTCTTCGACGATCGCATCATACGGAAGGTAGTGCGGCGACGATTTCTTGTGGCTGATCAGCCAGATGCTCTCGGTCTGCGTGTGATACCGGGTGAGCCAGCGCCGAAGCTCGGCCCGGCTCTTGACCTCGATCTCGGCAAAGTCCTGCGCCATGGCCTCAGCTAAG
>JANXSI010000495.1 GCA_025352765.1 Devosia sp.
CGCCGCCCGACGAGGCCATCGCGACCGTCGCGCGCTACATTGCCGATATCCTCCAGGCAGTTGGCTCGACGCCCTCCTCGAGCGAGGGCGGCAATTGCTCGGGAACCGCCGACGGCCAGGCCTTCTCAGTCAGTTTCGGCAAGGTCGATGTCGGGGCCTTCGAGGCGAGCGTCTATCCCTCGATTACGCTCAACGACATCAAGGTCGACGCCGGCACGCAGGGCAGTTTTTCGCTCGCCCAGGCGGCCTTCAAGCCGACCGACCTGAAGCAGCCGATCGCAGCCGTCGAGGGGGCAGCCGACGCGCTCACCGCTGCCTGGTTCGAAACCAACTACCGCAAGCTGATCCCGTCCTGGGGTGGCTTCTCGTTGTCGGGCCTGTCGCTCGACATTCCCAATCCCGACAAGCCGGCCGAGCGCATCCAGGCCAAGATCGCCGACTTCGATCTGAGCCTTTCGGACTACCTCAACGGGATCCCGACGAAGGTGTCGACCAAGGCATCGGGAGTCGAAATGCCGCTGCCCGCCGATTCGACCGACGACAGCATCATGATGCTCAAGGCCATCGGCATCACCAACGTCAACCTGAACTACGAGGTCTCCGCCTCCTGGGATCAGGCCAGCAAGTCGATCACCGTCGACAAGGTCGCCGTGTCCGGCAATGACCTCGGCAGCTTCGCCGTGGCGGCCGTGATCGGCAATGCCACCGACGCGTTGTTCGACGTCGATCCGAATGCCGAGCAGGCAGCGGCCATGGGCCTCACCGTCAAATCGGTCAAGCTCGACGTGGCCGATGCCGGCATCGCCGACAAGATGCTGCCGATTCTCGCCCAGCAGCAGGGCAGCGCCGATCCGGTGGCGTTCCGCAAGGCCATGGCGGCGCAGGCTGAAGGCGCCGCGATTGCGCTCCTCGGCAGCACCGACTCGGCTCGGGCCTTGGGCGCTGCGGTCAGCGACTTCGTGCTCGGCACCAAGAAGGCATTGACCATCAATGTCGCCGCCAAGGACCCCGCCGGCGTGTCGGTGCCGACCTTCATGCAGGCCAGCAACGATCCGACGATCCTCGCTGGCGCCGTCGACATCACCGGCAGCGCGCAGTAACCGAACACGGGGCCGGGCGGGTGAAGCATCCGTCCGGTCCTTGACGCAAAACGGGGTGCTCGCCACTTTCCGGCCATGATACACAGCGAGTTGAACGCTCAAGGTCAAAGGGGTCTGGCGGGTGGCAATGCAATCTTATCTCGATTTCGAAAAGCCGGTCGCCGACCTTGAAGGCAAGATCGCCGAACTGCGATCGCTCTCGGGTGACGACCGTGCCGTGTCGATCGACGACGAAGTCGGCGCGCTGACCGCCCGGGCCGACCAGGCGCTGGCCGATATCTACAAGCGCCTGACGCCCTGGCAGAAAACCCAGGTCGCCCGCCATCCGCAGCGGCCGCATTTTTCCGACTACATCAAATCGCTGATCACCGAATGGACGCCGCTCGCCGGCGACCGCAAGTTTGCTGAAGATTCGGCGATCCAGGCGGGGTTCGGCCGGTTCAACGGCCAGGCAATCGCCGTCATCGGCCAGGAAAAGGGTTCCTCGACCGAAACGCGCCTCAAGCACAATTTCGGCATGGCTCGGCCCGAGGGCTACCGCAAGGCGGTCCGCATCATGGATCTGGCCGACCGCTTCAACGTGCCGGTGGTTTCCTTCATCGATACCGCCGGCGCCTATCCGGGCATCGGCGCGGAAGAGCGCGGGCAGGCCGAAGCAATCGCCCGCTCCACCGAAAAATGTCTTGAGCTCGGCGTGCCGAACCTGGCGATCATCATCGGCGAAGGCGGTTCGGGTGGCGCCATCGCGATTGCTACCGCCAACCGCGTGCTGATGCTCGAAAACGCCATCTATGCGGTTGCCTCGCCCGAGGCCTCGGCCTCGATCCTGTGGAAGGACGCCGCGCGGGCCATCGATGCGGCCAATTCGATGAAGATCACCGCGCAGGATCTGCTGGCGTTTGGCGTCATCGACGGCATCATCACTGAGCCACCGGGCGGCGCCCACCGCCATCCCGAGGCGGTCATGGCGTCGACCGGCGCAGCGATCTCGGATTTTCTCGGCAAGTTCCCGGGAAGCCGCGGCAAGCTCGAAATTCGCGAGCTGCGCCGCGAGAAGTTCATGGCGATCGGCAGCAGCCTCAATTAGGCCGCCGATCACAAGCCCGTGGTCTTGCCGTCCGGTGACGGCTCGGTAACCATGCCGCGTGTAGGGATCGCACTCAGAGTGTTGCGGGCAGAATTGTCGATGCGCTTGCCGTTTTCCAGGATTGTCGGGGTCGTTGCCGTCCTCGTTGCCGCGTTCATGCTGAGCGCCTGCGGCGGGATTTTGCCCAAGACCAGTTCAATGCGGGCCCAGCAGCCGCTGAAGCAGACGACCATCAACCGGCTGGCCGAGATCGGCTCCACCCCCGGCGCCCCGATGATGATCCGCATCTTCAAGCAGACCAACGAGTTCGAGGTCTGGAAGAAGACCAGTGCCGGCCCGTTCAAACTGTTCCAGACTTACCAGATCTGCGCCTATTCCGGCACGTTCGGGCCCAAGATCAAGGAAGGCGACCGGCAGGCACCGGAGGGTTTTTACAACATCACGCCCGGCCTGATGAATCCCAACTCGAACTACTACCTGGCCTTCAACACCGGCTTTCCCAACAAGTTCGACCGGGCCTGGGGCCGCACCGGGGCCAATCTGATGGTGCACGGCGATTGCTCGTCGTCGGGCTGCTATTCGATGACCGACGAGGGCATCGCCGAGATCTACGCGCTGGCCCGTGAGAGTTTCGCCGGTGGCAACCCGGTGGTGCAGATGCAGGTGTTCCCGTTCCGCATGACGCCTAAGAATCTCGCCATGATGAGCAGCAACCCCAACCTGCCGTTCTGGATGGACATCAAGGAAGGCTACGACCGGTTCGAGCTGACCCACACGCCGCCCAAATGGGACGTCTGCGACAAGAAATACGTGTTTGACCTGACCACCGACGAGACGATGGCGCTCGATGCGGTCGCGGCCTGTCCGGCCCGGCAGGGCGATACCCTGCTTGCCGCGGTGCAGGCCCGCGAATCGGCTGACGATGCGCAGTTCAAGATCGAGGTTGCCGCCATCGCCGATCGCGACGCCAAGACGGCGGCGGAAAAGCAGGCGGCCCTCGACGCTGAAGCTGCGGCCAGGGCCCGCGGCCAGGCGATCGGCGGCTTCATCTCCGGTCTCGTTGGCGGTGGCACCACACCGGCCACCCCGGCGCCGGCTGGCAGCAGCTCCAGCGCGCCGGTGCCGGCTCCCGCCCCCAAGGGAACGTAGGGCGGCACGGGAATTCCCGCGCCCGCCGCGCCCGAATCCAAAGTTTGACACGATCCTGCGAGAGCCTCCCTAGCCATGGATCGTTTCCCTTCGCCAAACCGTCGACCGAAAGCCGTGATCGCCGTGGGTCTTGCGGTGCTGGGCGTGCTATGGGCAATGGGGATCGCGCTGCCGCTCGCCGGTGGCTATCCGAGTATCTTCGATTGGCTGAGGGACCGCCGCATCACCGAAGCCCCGCAGACATATGACCGGCAGCGTCTGGTCGGCGAACTGGCCGGCAAGGGATTTGTCCTCGGCGATGCCGCCCACGTCCGTATCTTCAAGCGCGAGCGGGTGCTCGAGGTCTGGATGCGGCATGAGGCGGGGACGTTCGTGCTGGCCAAGTCCTACCCGATCTGCCGGTTCTCGGGTGGGCTCGGCCCAAAACTCCAGGAAGGCGACAAGCAGGCGCCCGAGGGATTCTACCGGGTCGCCGCCAAACAGCTCAATCCGCATTCGCGGCATCACCTAGCGTTCAACCTCGGCTTCCCCAATGCGCTCGATCGCGAACTCGGCCGCACCGGTTCGGCGCTGATGGTGCATGGTGGCTGCAGTTCGGTCGGCTGCTACGCCATGACCGACGCGCAGATCGACGAAATCTATGCGGTGGTCGAGGCCGCGCTGCATCGCGGGCAGGGCGAGGTCGATGTCGCGATCTTTCCGTTCCGGCTAACCGAGTCGGCGCTGGCGGCCGAGGCGCACAGCGAGTGGCAGCCGTTCTGGCAGAACCTCAAGCAGGGCTTCGACCTGTTCGAGACGGAGCATTCGCCGCCGCCGGTGGCGGCCTGCAACGGCGCTTACCTGTTCGGCCCTGAGGCGCTCAAACCCGGCTGTACGCCGATTACCGGGTGGGTGTGATGGACCGGGTCATTTCGCTTCTCGCCGCGCTGGTCGGCCTGATCGCCCTTGGCGGCGCCATTCTGGTGCACACCAATGGCGATACGCAGCGCAGCCAGATGGCGGCCGAGATCGCCCAGCTCAAGCTGTCGGTCGGGCTGATCACGCAGCAGCAGCAGCGGCCGGCTCCTGGCGCGCAACCCGCGACGTCGCCCGCCTCGGCGGCAGAGGCCGTCGCTCCGGCGGCTGAACCGTCGTCGTCAGCGGCCGTGATTGAGCCGGCCCCGTCGTCGGAAGTGCCGATCGTTACGGTAGCGTCGTCAGGCGAGCCGGCCTCGGAGCTGCAACCGCCTCCGTCCCTTGCCGCCAGTTCGTCGCAGGAGGCCATTCCAGCGGTCACCACCGACATGACGGCGCTGCTCGCGCGGATCGCCCAGCTCGAAAAGACCACGCAGGATCAGGCCAGCCAGCTCGAGGAGGCGCGGAGCAAGCTGTCGGAGCTCCCTTCCGGCGAAGCGGCGGCGCAAGTCGCGGCGGCGTCCCCCTCGTCGTCGGCGATGCCGGCGGCTCTCGCCGCCGACGGTCCCACCACCGATTGCATCCCGCTGGGCACCCGCTTCATGGGGACGACGGGCGACAAATTCCCGATCTGCAAGACCAAGCTCGTGGTCAAAGTCGCTGCCGTCACGGACGGTCTTGCGACCATTACGGGCCCGGGCGATGTGGCGGCGGGCGCCTTTGGTGCGCTCGACAAGGGGTGCAGCGTGATGGTGTTTTCGGCCGATACCAGCGGCTATGCCGAAATGCGCGTCACCTGTCCCTAGGGACGTTGCGCGCGCCCCGACACGTCCCGAACCCACCAAGCTTTATTGGCTCGCGCGCCTTTGATCGCCACGCCAACCGATCACGCATGGGGCCGATGGGACGTGCACCATTTATTTACGAGACCCGAACATATTTGATCCTGTGCCATTTTGAGACGGCGCACGGGGAGCAACGCCATGCCGAACGCCAACGTCCTTGTCGACCGCCGGAAGGCACCACGGCCAGCTTCGCTCAAGCTCAGCGCCATTGTGCGTTTGCTGGGCGTCGCGATCTTCGCCTTCGGCCTCACCTTGGCTGGCATGAGCTATTGGACGACCACCAAATTCACCGCGGCCGGCCGGCATTCGGAGACCATGATGGAATCGATGCGGGACCATATGACCGCCGACATGCTGCATGACGGCCTGCGCGGTGTGGTGTTCCGGGCCATGTATGCAGCCGAGAAGGCTGATGCGGCGATGCTCGCTGAGGCCAAGACCGAAGTGACGGACTATGGCGGGGCCTTCCGGGACGCCGTTCTCGCACAGGACAAGCTGGACCTGCCGCAAACCGTACGCAGTGCTCTCAATGGGGTCGCCGTGCCGCTGGACGCCTACATCGGCCAGGCAGGCGCCATCATCGACACCGCGGTTTCGGGCAACGTGGCCGCGGCGGAAGGCGAACTGCCGGCGTTCGATGCCAGCTTCAAGGCCCTCGAGGGCGCCATGTCGTCGGTCTCGGACGCCATCGAAGCGGCCAACAGCGACGTGATAGAGGAAGCAAACCGGACCTCGCAGGCGGCACTGCTGGCCAATATGGGCGCACTACTGCTGACGGTCGGCGTCGTCACATGCCTGATCCTGCTGACCGGCCGCTATGTGAGCGGACCGCTTGCCAAGATGACCAAAGCGATGCGCGACCTCGCCAGTGGCAACGCCAATATCGATACGCGCGGCGTCCAGCGTGTCTCCGAAATCGCGGCTATGCAGGGCGTGATTTCGACCTACAGGAATGCGCTTCAGGACCGCACTCGGCTGGCGCGCGAGGCCGACGAAGCAGGGGCCCGGGCCAGCGCCGGGGCGGCCGAGGCCAATGCGCTCAATGCCGAGTTGGCGCAGGTCGTCAAAGCTGCCGCCGCTGGCGATTTCACCGGTCGGGTTTCTGTCGACCATGCCGATCCGAACCTCAGCGCGCTGGCAGTTGCCTTCAACGAGCTCATCGGCAATTTCGATCGGGTGGTGACCGAGACGGTGGGCGTGCTGGCGGCGCTTGCCCGTGCCGACCTGACGGTGCGGATGCAGGGAGACTACCGCGGCACGCTCGCCCAGTTGAAGGCCGACGCCAACGCGGTCGGCGACCGCTTCACCGAAGTGGTGGCCCAACTTCGCGACGCCTCGCGGGCGCTCAAGACGGCCACTGGCGAAATTCTGTCGGGTGCCAATGATCTGGGCGAACGCACCAGCAAGCAGGCCGG
>JANXSI010000520.1 GCA_025352765.1 Devosia sp.
GCCTTGGGCGATACTATCTGTATTTTGCCCACCATAGCGGCCAGTACATCCGCATGGCCTATGCCGATCAGGTGACCGGACCGTTCCTCGTCGAAGGCCTGCTGATCGAGATCACCACGATCAACGGCGAGAACGCCCTGCGCATCCGCGACACCAACTCCACCGCGCCTCAGGCCCTGCGCGAGATCAAGTCGTTCCCGCCTGATCCCGCCTGGCGGATCGTCGCCGACTGGGTGCCGTTCGACGCCCCCAAGGGCATGATGATCGACACCACCGGCGATATCCTGACGCAGGTGCAGGTGACCCATAAGGCGGTGTTCACCCATGCCGGCCAGCGCTATGAGCTGATCGCGACGCACGGCACCCCGGAGGCGCCGCAGTTCGTCATCAAGGATCCCACCTCGAAGGACTCGACCTATCCGGCGTCGCGCTTCCTCTACGGCGAAGACGTGACCGACACGACGATCGTTCTCGATTTCAACAAGGCGATCAACCCGCCCTGCGCCTTCACCGATTTCGCCGTCTGCCCGCTGCCGCCGCCCGAAAACGTCCTGACGTTCCGCATCGAGGCCGGCGAGAAGCGGCTCGGCTGATCAGGCAGACCGGCCCGGCGGACCCAGACGCGCGAGTGCAATGCCGTTCTCGCCCTTGATCGCGTAGAGCAGGAACAACTGGCCGTCTTCTTGGTAGATGGCGGGATCGCGCACCGCGTTTTGGGGCCCCTCAGCGGCACCAGGTCGGGAGCGGACGCGTGGCAGGTCCGCGCCTTCCCAGTCCTCTGAGGGAGCCAGAACTTCGACAATCGCGCCTAGCTCCCAGTTCGTCCAGGGCTGCCGCATATCGATTTCTGCCATTAGGATCGACTCGGGAACATCGCCCTGCCGGGTAAAATAGACTTCGAGCCAGTGATCCTGGACGCGAACGGCCGTGTGCCGGATGTTGCCCCTGGAGTTAAGATCGCGGTCGCTGCCCGGCACCTCAAGGAGAATACTGCCTGGTTCGAACGTGCGGCCGCCGTCGGCCGATCGATGGAGTTGCCCCTTGCCCAGGGCGTAAACAACGCCGCCGTATGAAAAGACGCGAAAGTAGAACATGCCGAGTTCGACGCCCGCGGGCGTGAACGCCAGCCCATCGGTCGACGCGGCGCGGTAACTCATCTGCCGCCCGAGTGATCGGGATGGGCCATGAAAGTACATCACGATCTGACGGCGGACCTCATCGACGTGGACGTCGGGGGACGCGATGTGCCCCTCCACCAAAGGGCAGTGGTCGAGGCGAAGAGTCCCTGGCACATGGACGATGAACGGTCCGGTCACCTGATCGGCATAGGCCATGCGGATGTACTGGCCGCTATGGTGGGCAAAATACAGATAGTATCGCCCAAGGCGGTTCGGTACCCAGTCAGGCACCCGAATGAGCGATGGACCGTTGATGTTTTCGCCGTCGGTTCCCGTCAAATTGCCCGGCGTTATGAGCGGCCCGAGCCTTTCGACAGACTGGCTCATGCCAAGGTCGCGCGCTCCAGTCAATGCGCGCCAGTCCGCCAGGCGCCTAAGCGCGGCCTGCAGTCTCTGTGTGACCGAGAGGGGTGGTGGAAACCTGGTGAAATCCATAAACATTGTCGGGCTTGCCGCGACGGAGTCTACACTTGCCTATCCCGCAACTGATGCCAAGCCTCATCTCGCTGCTGTGTGCGGACCTTCCCAAGCCCAAGCGTGCGGTCTTTATTGTTGGCTGCGGGCATACCGGGACGTCGCTTCTGGTTCGCATGCTCGCCCAGCACCCTGACGTCTTCGCGCCCACTAAGGAAACCAACGCGTTCAAAAGTCCTTACGGCCTTTCCCCGCGTCACGGCTTCAGGTTGCTGGGGCGGATTCGTCATCTGCTAAAATACTACACCGAGAGCGGCAGAACGATGCTGGTCGAGAAGACGCCGCTACACATTCACAGCCTCAACTTCATTCGACATTTCATTCCCGGGGCCATCTTTCTGCTTGCCACGCGTGACGGCAGAGACGTTGTCGCATCTCTGCGTGAACGCTCCGGGGATTTCGACGCCGCGGTTGCCCGGTGGGTCAGGGATACGGCCGCTGTGGTCGCCGCACTTCCCGATTCCGATACCATCCTGTGGCGTTACGAAGATCTCATCGAGGCGCCGGAGGATCGGCTGCGATGGCTGTGCGACCAGCTGCGATTGCCTTTCCATCCCTACATGCTCGCCTCCCATGCGGACGAGAGGCTCTTCAACGCTGGCGGAGACGCCCATAGCCTGCGCAGGAACGCGCAGTTGCGTCGTCCGCTGTTCGATGGACGGGGACGCTGGAAAAGGGATTTGTCTGAGCACGAATTGACAGTTTTTGCATCCGACCAAGGACTCGGCCTTCAGAGGGCGCTCGGGTATTGACGGCATAGTCAAGGATGAGAGGGCCAGGGGTGAGGGGCACTTCTCAACAGCGTCGGGGAGAAAGCTGCGTAGCAACGTCTTGACGAGTTGCGGCCGGTCTAGTTCTTGCCTGTTCAGACCACCAGTTCCATCCGGTCGGCGGGGAAGCGGCTGAGGGCATACTGGATGGGGACGCCGTCGGCATCGGCGTCGATGGCTTCGGAGACGAGCAGGATCGCGCCGGGGGCGAGCTTCAGGAGCTTGGTCTCGTCGGCGTCGGCGTGGCGGGCCGAGATGCGGGTGGTGAGCCGCCCATAGTCGCCGACGCCATAGGAGGCGAACGCGGCGGTCAC
>JANXSI010000567.1 GCA_025352765.1 Devosia sp.
GGAGGGATTGGTTCCCGGTTTCCTGGCCATGCGGCGTTCTTCGTACTCTCGGCTTGGGGCTGGCGACATCGCGCCCCGGTTCTCAGATATATAGGGTGGCAGGAGTGGAGGGACTCGAACCCCCGGCCCTCGGTTTTGGAGACCGATGCTCTACCAGCTGAGCTACACTCCTACGGTCCCTCGGAAATTCGCGGCCCCCGACATTGCGCCCCCGACAATGAATCCCTGCGCCGAAAGGCGGCAAGCCCGACGCGCGGCTCATCACCGGAGCCGGGTCGTTTAGCAGCGAGGGCGCCCCGGAGCAAGGCTGGGGCGCGCCGCATCCCCGTCGGCCGCCGGGTCGCCCCGACGGCCTGTTGTTCGGTCCCCGGTTCGGTCTGCGCGACTGGCGCCGCTCCGTTGACTGGGGATGACGGGTCTTGACGGCCTACTTGAGGATCTTGCTCACCACGCCGGATCCGACCGTGCGGCCGCCCTCGCGGATGGCGAAGCGCAGGCCGGTGTCCATGGCGATGGGGGTGATCAGTTCCACCGTCAGCTCGGTGTTGTCGCCCGGCATGATCATCTCCACGCCTTCCTTCAGCTTGACGATCCCGGTCACGTCGGTGGTCCGGAAATAGAACTGCGGGCGGTAGTTGGTGAAGAACGGCGTGTGCCGGCCCCCCTCCTCCTTGGTCAGGATATAGGCCTCCGCCAGGAACTCGGTGTGCGGGGTGATCGAGCCCGGCTTGCAGAGCACCTGGCCCCGCTCCACGTCCTCGCGCTTGGTGCCGCGCAGCAGCACGCCGACGTTGTCGCCCGCCTGGCCCTGGTCCAAGAGCTTCCTGAACATCTCCACGCCCGTGCAGATGGTCTTCTGCACGTCGCGGATGCCGACGATCTCGACTTCCTCGCCGACCTTGACGATGCCCTTTTCGATCCGCCCGGTGACCACCGTGCCGCGGCCCGAGATCGAGAACACATCTTCCACCGGCATCAGGAACGGCTGGTCGATCGGACGCTCCGGCTGCGGGATATAGGTGTCCACCGCCGTCATCAGCTCCAGGATCGAGTTCTCGCCGATCACCGGGTCGCCATTGTCCAGCGCCACCTTCGCCGAGCCCTTGACGATCGGGATGTCATCGCCCGGGAACTCGTAGCTCGACAGAAGCTCGCGGACTTCCATCTCGACGAGCTCAAGCAGCTCATCGTCGTCCACCAGGTCCACCTTGTTCATATAGACCACCAGCGCCGGCACCCCCACCTGGCGGGCCAGGAGGATGTGCTCGCGGGTCTGCGGCATCGGGCCGTCGGCCGCCGACACCACCAGGATCGCGCCGTCCATCTGCGCCGCGCCGGTGATCATGTTCTTCACATAGTCGGCGTGGCCGGGGCAGTCGACGTGGGCATAGTGCCGATTGGCCGTCTCGTACTCGACGTGCGCCGTATTGATGGTGATCCCGCGCGCCTTCTCTTCGGGCGCCGCATCGATCTGGTCGTACGCCTTGAACACGGCGCCGCCGGTCTCGGCCAAAACCTTGGTGATCGCAGCCG
Organism: Devosia sp.; assembly: GCA_025352765.1. Classification (GTDB taxonomy): domain Bacteria; phylum Pseudomonadota; class Alphaproteobacteria; order Rhizobiales; family Devosiaceae; genus Devosia_A. The sequence continues at coordinate 1,534 of JANXSI010000567.1, forward strand.
TCAGCGACGTCTTGCCATGGTCAACGTGACCGATGGTGCCAATGTTGCAGTGCGGCTTATTGCGGGAAAACTTTTCCTTAGCCATCGCTATCTCCTAAACAGCCCAACGGGCCGGCTTTGGTTTTTCTCTAATTCCTGATCAGGCGTCGTTCGGACTAGGCGTATTTCGCCTGGACTTCCTGTGCCACCGCGTTCGGAACCTGCTCGTAGTGGTCGAAAGTCATCGTGTACTGGGCACGTCCCTGGCTCATTGAGCGCAGCGAGTTGACGTAGCCAAACATGTTGGCCAGCGGCACCATTGCGTCGATCACCTGGGCAATGCCCCGGCCCTCGGTACCGCGGATCTGGCCGCGGCGGGAGTTAAGGTCGCCGATGACGTCGCCGACGTAGTCTTCCGGCGTCAGAACTTCAACCCGCATGATGGGCTCGAGGATCTTGGGCGACGCCTTCTCGATGGCTTCCTTGAAGCCGGCGCGGCCGGCGATTTCGAAGGCGAGCACCGAGGAGTCGACGTCGTGGTAGGCGCCGTCGGTCAGGATGAACTTCACATCGACGATCGGGAAGCCGATCAGCGGGCCTGCGCCCATGACCGATGCGACACCCTTCTGCACGCCCGGGACGTATTCCTTGGGCACGTTACCGCCGACGACTTCCGAAGCGAACTCGTAGCCCTTGCCGGCTTCGTTGGGTTCGATGCGGAACTTGATGCGAGCGAACTGGCCCGAACCACCCGACTGCTTCTTGTGGGTGTAGTCGTGCTCGACGGTGCGCGTGATGGCTTCACGATAGGCCACCTGCGGCGCGCCGATATTGGCTTCGACCTTGAACTCACGACGCATGCGGTCGACGATGATGTCGAGATGCAGTTCGCCCATGCCCGAAATGATGGTCTGGCCGGACTCTTCGTCGGTCTTGACGCGGAAGCTCGGATCTTCGGCAGCCAGGCGAGCGAGGGCGAGGCCCATCTTCTCCTGGTCGGCCTTGGACTTGGGCTCCACGGCGATATCGATGACCGGCTCGGGGAACTCCATGCGCTCGAGGATCACCTTGTTGTTGGGATCCGAGAGCGTGTCGCCCGTGGTCGTGTCCTTGAGGCCGACGATGGCGACGATGTCACCGGCGAAGGCTTCGTTGATCTGCTCACGCGAATTGGCGTGCATCTGGAACATGCGGCCAATCCGCTCGCGCTTTTCCTTGACCGTGTTCTCGAGCATGGCGCCGCCCTCGACGTGGCCCGAGTAGATGCGGCAGAAGGTCAGCTGGCCCATGTGCGGGTCGGTCGCAACCTTGAACGCGAGCATCGACAGCGGCTCTTCGTCCGACGCATGGCGCTGGATCGGCTGCTCGGTCTTGACGTCGATGCCTTCGATGGCCGGAATGTCGGTCGGCGCCGGCAGGAAGTCGATGACGCCGTCGAGCAGGGGCTGCACGCCCTTGTTCTTGAAGGCCGAACCGCAGAACACCGGGAAGAAGGTCGAGTTGATCGTGCCCTGACGGATCAGGCGGCGCATGGTGTCCTTGTCGGGCATGATGCCGTTGAGGTACGCCTCGGTCGCCGCATCGTCGACTTCAACGATGGTGTCGATCAGCTTCTCACGATAGCTCGCGGCGGCTTCCTTGAGGTCGTCCGGAATCTCGACGACGTCCCACTGCGCACCCAGCTCTTCGTTGCGCCAGATCAGCGCGTTCATTTCGATCAGGTCGACGATGCCGACGAAGTCGTTCTCGGCACCGATCGGCAGCTGGCAGATCGCGGTCTTGATGCCAAGGCGCTTATGCAGCGTGTCGACGCAGAAGTAGAAATCGGCACCGATCTTGTCCATCTTGTTGACGAAGATCAGACGCGGCACGTTGTACTTGTCGGCCTGGCGCCAGACGGTCTCGGTCTGCGGCTCGACGCCCTGGTTGCCGTCGAGGAGCGCGATGGCGCCGTCGAGGACGCGCAGCGACCGCTCGACTTCGATGGTGAAGTCGACGTGGCCAGGGGTGTCGATAATGTTGAAGCGGTACTGAGTGCCGTCACGGCCCTTCCAGAACGTGGTCGTCGCGGCGGACGTGATGGTGATGCCGCGCTCCTGCTCCTGCTCCATCCAGTCCATGGTCGCGGCGCCGTCGTGGACTTCGCCGATCTTGTGGGACTTGCCGGTGTAGTAAAGCACACGCTCAGTGGTCGTGGTCTTGCCGGCATCGATGTGGGCCATGATGCCGAAATTGCGGTAGTGATTGATCGGGTATTCGCGGGCCATCGGTCCTAAGTCTCCAATTACCAGCGGTAGTGCGAGAAAGCACGGTTGGCGTCAGCCATACGGTGCGTGTCTTCGCGCTTCTTGACGGCCTGGCCGCGGCCATTGAGGGCATCCATCAGCTCGCCGGACAGACGCTCGCGCATAGTGTGCTCACCACGCTTGCGTGCGCTCTCGATGAGCCAGCGAATGGCCAGAGCCTGCTGACGGTCAGTGCGGACTTCGACGGGCACCTGGTAGGTGGCACCGCCGACGCGACGCGAGCGGACTTCAACAGCCGGACGGATGTTGTCGAGCGCCGTGTGGAAAACGGTGATCGGATCCTGCTTGACCTTGGCCAGCACGATGTCGAAGGCGCCGTAGACGATGTTCTCGGCGACGGACTTCTTGCCGTCTTCCATGAGCGAATTCATGAACTTGGTGACGACGAGATCGCCGAACTTGGGATCGGGAATAACTTCGCGTTTTTCGGCGCGGTGACGACGGGACATATCTCGATCTCCTTACTTCGGCCGCTTCGCGCCGTACTTGGAACGGCGCTGCTTGCGATCCTTCACCGACTGCGTGTCGAGAACGCCGCGAAGCACGTGATAGCGGACGCCGGGCAGGTCGCGAACACGACCGCCACGGATCAGGACCACGGAGTGTTCCTGCAGGTTGTGGCCTTCGCCGGGAATGTACGAAATGACTTCACGCGAGGTGGTCAGGCGAACCTTCGCGACCTTGCGCAGCGCCGAGTTCGGCTTCTTTGGCGTGGTCGTATAGACACGCGAGCAAACGCCGCGCTTCTGCGGGTTGGCTTCCATCGCCGGGACTTTGTTCCGCTTCGGCTTGGACGTCCGAGGTTTGCGGATCAACTGGTTAATGGTCGGCATTGCGCTCTTTCCATCGGTCAAATTCACTGTCTGAGAACCAAGCAAACCGAAACGGCGCCCGCTCGATCCTGCTGGATCGCGGCGCCTTAATGCAGCGGACCACTCCCCGTTGGAGAGTGTTCATGCGCACATCAATTTGCTATCGTCTCTGCCTTTGGCAGTGTGTTTGGAGTTCCTGGGTGCCCGCACAAGGTGGCAGATACCCGCGTGAACTTCACGACCGACCGCTAAGGTGGGGCCTCTATATGGGCGATGAGTCGTGTCGTCAAGGATTCTTTGCACAGCGACCGGCATGGCGGCCATGCCTAGCTGCGCTAAGGGTCAGCCGGCTTTGACGAGGCCCAAAACGAAGCCATCCCAGCCTTTTGAGCCCACCGTTTGAAGCGCGGTCGAGTCGATCCTGGGGTGCTCGTGCAGGAGCTCGAATCCGGCCCGCGTTCCCTTGACGCTTGGATCGTCGCTGGTGGCATCGACCACCCGGCCGTTGCGCACGACATTGTCGAGAACGATCACCGTGCCCGGCCGCGACAGTTTGAGCGCCCACTCCAGATAGTTGGGATTGTTGGGCTTGTCGGCGTCGATGAAGATGAGGTCGAACGGCCCGACCAGCCCGGGAAGCGTCTCGAGGGCCGGGCCGACATGGATTTCGACCCGGTCGAGGACCCCTGCCCGCGCGAAATTCTGCCGCGCCACCCCGGCGTGCTTCTCGGCGTATTCGAGGGTGACGAGCGAGCCGCCCACGGGCAGCGCCTTGGCCATCCAGATGGTCGAGTAGCCGCCCAGCGTGCCGATCTCGAGGATTTTTCGGGCGCCGCTGATGGTCACCAGCAGGTTGAGGAATTTTCCCTGCGGCGGCGCCACATCGATCGCCGGCAGCCCGCCGGCGGCATTGGCGCGCAGCACGGCGTCGAAGACCGGGTCGGCGTCGAACAGCAGCTTGTCCTCGATGTAGAGGTCGACGTTGGCCCAGGCGGTCTCGGTCATGGTGGCATCTCCTTGTCCGGCGGGGTTACTGCTTCAAGATGACAGAGACAAGGCGCGCGGAAGCGTCCGGCAGCCCGGTTTCGGTGGTTAGTAGAGCGCTCCGAGACGCGATGTATCCCTGAGAACTTATTTAGTGAGACACAGCGCGTCTCGGAGTGGTGGGGCTTTTGGAACGGGGGCGGGCATGGGGTTACCATGGGCCGGATCCGCTGCGAGCCTGGCAGGGCACGAAACCCTTGCCCCCACCCGTCCACCCGCTGCCGTTCGTCGCGACCTCGCTCAGTGCGAGTGGATGGAGAGAGAATATACCAGGCTGGAGGGTGGTCGATAAGTCGGGTCGGATTTCGTGCAAGGGATTGGTGGAGCTGAGGAAATCCGGATGAACGGTTGTCACTAGGCTTCAGCGCGAACCGCTTCTCCCCTTAAGGGAGAAGGTGACGCGCGAGCGGCGGATGAGGGGTTGCCTCAGCCATCTGGGGTGTTGAGAGAACCCCTCATCCGCCCTTCGGGCACCTTCTCCCTCAAGGGGAGAAGGGGACCCGCCCGACCTCGTGGTTCGTCCCTCGACAGGCTCGGGACGAGGAGCTCAGCATGAGGGGGTAACGGGGAGGAGATGCCCCCTCCCCGCTGCTTCGCCAGTTACTGGGCCTTGAGGAAGTCGGCGACGTCGAGGAGGATGAATTCCTCGTCGTCCTGCTTGCCTTCTTCGCGGCTCACATCGAAGGGGTAATTGTTGTCGTTGGCGACGACGATGTGGGTGTCATCGACGCGGTCGACGTTTTCGATGGTGTCGAACGGGAAGGTGAAGACGCCGTCCTTGGAGCCGCGCGGCGCCAGGGCCTTGGGATCCTTGATGTCGAGCAGATCGATGTAGCCGAGTTTCTTGACGACGTTGTTGGCGTCGAGCTGGTCGATGTCGACCATGTAGACGCGCTTCAGCTTGGCGGGCTTCTTGGGCCAGCCGTCGCGGGCGTCGCCCTGGTTCTGGTCGCGCTCGATGATCAGGGCGCGGTGGTCGTCGATCAGGTTGAAGTCGCCGATCGAGTTGGTGGCGTCCTCAAGCGGGTAGTAGCGGATCTTGTCGGCGAAGGCGCCGGTGGCCACGTCGAACTGCAGCATACGGATCGCCGGCTTGCCGTCGACCTGCTCCATCGCGCCCTTGGCTTCGTCGTAGAAGGTTTTTTCGAGCAGCGGGTAGAGCGTCTTGCCGTCGGGCGACAGCGCCATGCCCTCAAAGCCACCCGAACGCTGGGTCACGGTGCCCTTGGCGGTCGCGCCGGCATTGGGGGGCGGGTTGAAGGCGTTGTCGGGCGCCTTGTAGTCGATGCCGCCGACGCGGGTCTTGTAGACGGCCTGAACGACGCCCGCCTTGTCGGTCTTGATCAGCCAGGGGCCGAGTTCGTCGCCGAAATAGACGCTGTCGCCGACGATCTGGATCGACTCGATGTCGAAGTCGGCGCCGGTGAGGTAGCGCTTGTCGGTGGTCTCGGTGACGATGGGGAACGGCACGAGCTTGTTGGGATCCGAGAGGAACACAGTCTCTTCGTGGTTCACCTTTCCGGCGGCCCAGTCGAGCTTGAAGTAATTGAACATCAGCAGCGAGTCGGCCGAGTTGGCCTTGGAGCCAAAGCCGTTGTCGGTGAGAACGACAAAGCGATCGCCGCCGAGCGAGCGGATGCCCGAATAGCCCTGGAGGGCCTGGCCCTTGAACGGCATGCCGATGCCGGTCTTGGGGTCCTTGTAGGATTCAAGGGCTTCGACGCGCGTGCCGCTGGTGAAGCGGCCGGACATGGCAAAGTACGGGGCGTCGGCCGGCGCGTCGGTGAAGGTCGCGGCGGGCTGCTGGGCGTGAGCGGCGAGCGTGGCGTCGAAGGTCTTGACGTCATCGGCAAACGCGGTGGTTGCAAGGGCGGCGACGCTGACACCGGCGAGTAGAATTTTGCGCAACATAATGAGCCTCCTGAGGTTGGCCCCTCCCCCTAGCCGCGGCCCGTGTCGGTTGGCTCTCAGTGGCGTTGCAGTTCCGCGTCAGCCACGTGACACAAACAAAAAGGGCCCCGCGAGGGGCCCTTTTCATGACATGGGAGGCGAGGCTTACTCGGCCGGTTCGACCGGGACGGGCTGCGGGGCCTCGAGGCGAGCGGTCTCCGCCTGGCGGCGGCGCTCTTCGAGGATCAGCTCGTCGCGGCGGGCCGCGGTCAGCTTCTGCTTGGAGGTGGCAGCACCGGTACCGGCCGGGATCAGGCGGCCGACGATGACGTTCTCCTTGAGACCTTCGAGCAGATCGGCCTTGCCGGATACCGCCGCCTCGGTGAGGACGCGGGTGGTTTCCTGGAACGAGGCCGCCGAGATGAAGCTGCGGGTCTGCAGCGACGCCTTGGTGATGCCCAAGAGGACCGGGTTGGCAGTTGCCGGCTTCTTGCCGTCGGCCACCAGCTGGTCGTTGAGTTCGTCGAAGTCGAGCTTGTCGAGCTGCTCGTCCTTGAGCATGCCCGAGTCACCCGGGTTGATGATCTCGACCTTCTGCAGCATCTGGCGAACGATCACCTCGATGTGCTTGTCGTTGATCAGCACGCCCTGAAGCCGGTAGACCTCCTGGATCTCGTTGACGAGATAGCGCGCCAGCTCCTCGACGCCCTTGATGGCAAGGATGTCGTGCGGGGCCGGGTTGCCGTCGAGGATGTACTCACCCTTTTCAATGGTGTCGCCTTCCTGGAGGTGGAACGGCTTGCCCTTGGGGATGAGGTACTCGACCGCCTCGGACGTCTTGTCCTCGGGCTCGATGATGATCCGGCGCTTGTTCTTGTAGTCGCGGCCGAATTTGATCACGCCGTTGATCTCGGCAATGATCGCATGGTCCTTGGGACGACGCGCTTCGAACAGCTCGGCCACACGCGGCAGACCGCCGGTGATGTCCTTGGTCTTGGCGCTCTCGAGCGGAATACGCGCGAGGACGTCGCCCGGCGACACCTTGTCGCCCGGCTCGACCGCGATGACGGCATCGACCGACAGCAGATAGCGCGCATCGCCACCGCGGTCGACCTTGGCCACCACACCCTTGCGGGTGATGGTGATTGCCGGCTTCAGGCTCTCGCCGCGCTGGTTGGTGCGCCAGTCGGTGACGACGCGCTTGGTGAAGCCCGTCGTTTCGTCGGTGTTTTCCGCCACCGATGCACCGTCGACCAGATCTTCGAAGGCGGCTTCGCCATCGACTTCGGCCAGCACCGGACGGGTGTAGGGATCCCATTCGGCGATACGCTGGCCGCGCTTGACCTCGTCACCTTCGTTGACCAGGAGCTTGGCACCGTAGGCGACACGATGGACCGACCGCTCCTTGCCTTCTGGATCGAGGATGGCGAGAGCGACGTTACGTGCCATGACGACGTGACGGCCACCCGAGACCTTGGCGAGGTTCGGATTGCGGACGGCGATCTTGCCCTCCGCACCGGCCTCGAGGAACGAGGTGTCGACCACCTGCGCCGTGCCACCGATGTGGAACGTACGCATGGTGAGCTGGGTGCCCGGTTCGCCGATCGACTGCGCCGCGATGACGCCGACGGCTTCGCCGATGTTGACCGGAGTACCACGTGCCAGATCGCGACCGTAGCAGGCTGCGCAGCAACCGGTGCGGAGCGCACAGGTCAGCGGCGAGCGGATCTTGACCGACTGCACGCGGGCCGCCTCGATGGCGTCCACGTCCTTTTCGGTCAACAGCACGTTCTTCTTGACGATCGGCTTGCCGGTCTCGGGGTTCATCACGGCTTCCGCCGTGGTGCGCCCGAGGATCCGCTGGCCCAGCGTCGCAACGATCTGGCCGGCGTCGACGATGGCTTCCATGGTGAGGCCAGCTTCGGTGCCGCAATCGAGCTCGGTGATGATCGAGTCCTGCGCGACGTCGACGAGACGACGGGTCAGGTACCCCGAGTTCGCGGTCTTCAGCGCCGTGTCCGCGAGACCCTTACGGGCACCGTGGGTGGAGTTGAAGTACTCCAGAACGTTCAGGCCTTCCTTGAAGTTGGCCGTGATCGGAGTCTCGATGATCGAGCCGTCCGGACGCGCCATCAGGCCGCGCATGCCGGCGAGCTGCTTCATCTGCGCCGGCGAACCACGCGCACCCGAGTGGCTCATCATGTAGACCGAGTTGATCGGCTTCTGGCGGCCGGTTTCCTTGTCGATCTGAACGGCGGCAATGCCCTTCATCATTTCGTCGGCGATCTTGTCGCCGCACTTGGCCCAGGCGTCGACCACCTTGTTGTACTTTTCGCCCTGAGTGATCAGGCCGTCATTGTACTGCTGCTCGAACTCCTCGACCTGCTTGCGCGTGGTCTCGACGATCGCCTGCTTGGTGGGCGGGATCACCATGTCGTCCTTGCCGAACGAGATGCCGGCGCGGCAGGCATGCTTGAAGCCCAGGTCCATGATGTGATCGCAGAAGATCACCGTCTCCTTCTGGCCGCAGGCGCGATAGACCGTGTCGATCATCTTGGAGATCATCTTCTTGGTCATCAGCTGGTTGGCCGTCGCGAAGGGCACGGCGACGTGCTTGGGCAGAAGCCGCCCAATGATCATGCGGCCGGGAGTCGTATCGACGATCTCGGTCGACTGTTTGCCGGCCTTGTCGGTCGAGATGACGCGGCCCTTGATCTTGGTGTGCATGGTGACGACGCCGTTGGCGAGCGCGTGCTCGATCTCGCCGATCGAGCCGAACGCCATGCCCTGACCGGGCTCACCCTCGTTCATGAGGGAGAGGTGGTAGAGGCCCAGCACGATGTCCTGCGACGGCACGATGATCGGCTGACCATTGGCCGGATGCAGGATGTTGTTGGTCGACATCATCAGCACGCGGGCTTCCAGCTGGGCTTCCAGCGAGAGCGGCACGTGGACGGCCATCTGGTCGCCGTCGAAGTCGGCGTTGAACGCAGCGCACACCAGCGGATGGAGCTGGATGGCCTTGCCTTCAATCAGATGCGGCTCGAACGCCTGGATGCCCAAACGGTGGAGCGTCGGGGCGCGGTTGAGCAGCACCGGGTGTTCGCGGATGACCTCATCGAGGATATCCCAGACCTCCGGCTTTTCCTTCTCGACGAGCTTCTTGGCCTGCTTGACGGTGGACGAGAAGCCTTTGGCCTCGAGGCGCGAGTAGATGAACGGCTTGAACAGCTCGAGCGCCATCTTCTTGGGCAGGCCGCACTGGTGGAGCTTCAGCTCCGGGCCCACGGTGATGACCGAACGGCCCGAATAGTCGACGCGCTTGCCGAGCAGGTTCTGGCGGAACCGGCCCTGCTTGCCCTTGAGCATGTCAGACAACGACTTCAGCGGCCGCTTGTTGGCACCGGTGATGGTGCGGCCACGGCGGCCGTTGTCGAACAGCGCGTCAACGGCTTCCTGCAGCATGCGCTTTTCGTTGCGGATGATGATGTCCGGGGCGCGGAGCTCGATCAGGCGCTTCAGGCGGTTGTTGCGGTTGATGACGCGACGGTAGAGGTCGTTGAGATCGGACGTGGCGAAGCGGCCGCCGTCCAGCGGGACGAGCGGGCGCAGTTCGGGCGGAATGACCGGAATGACGGTCATGATCATCCACTCGGGCTTGTTGCCCGAGACGATGAACTGCTCGACGATCTTGAGCCGCTTGGCGAGCTTTTTGGGCTTCAGTTCGGTGGTCGACTCGGCGATCTCGACGCGCAGCTGGGCCGCGATCGTCTCGAGGTCGAGACCGAGCAGCAGGTCACGGATGGCCTCGGCGCCGATCTTGGCGGTGAAGCTGTCCGCGCCGTACTCGTCCTGGGCGTCGATGTACTGCTCTTCGGTCATCAGCTCGTTCGCGGTGAACGGCGTCAGGCCCGGATCGAGCACGACATACTGCTCGAAATAGAGGATGCGCTCGATGTCCTTGAGCGTCATGTCGAGCAGCTGCGCGATACGCGACGGCAGCGACTTCAGGAACCAGATGTGGGCGACGGGCGCGGCGAGCTCGATGTGGCCCATGCGCTCGCGACGGACGCGGCTCAGGGTAACTTCGACGCCGCACTTTTCGCAGATGACGCCCTTGAACTTCATGCGCTTGTACTTGCCGCACAGGCACTCGTAGTCCTTCACCGGCCCGAAGATGCGGGCGCAGAACAGCCCGTCCCGCTC
>JANXSI010000586.1 GCA_025352765.1 Devosia sp.
GAATTGGTGTTCACGGCGGCCTCCTCGCCGACCACGACCTTGTCGAACCCCACGTGACCCGGCGCCGGGGCGAGCCCGGTATGGGTCAGTGTGAAGATCGCATGCAGCGGGTGCGACGGGATGATCCAGTGGACCAGCCCCACCGAGAAATAGAGCAGGTGCTCGACTGGGTGCATTGCGAGGCCCGACCATGGCCCCGGATTGACGTTCTTATGGTGCAAGCGATGAATACTGCGATACAGCGGCGGCCAGTGGATCAGCCGGTGCACCAGATAGAAGTGCACCTCGCGGATCAGCGGAATCAGCAGCATCAGCAGCACGAAATAGACGGGATGCTCAACCCACTCGACGAACGGAATATAGTGGTTGGCGAAGGCCCACAGCGTCACGACCTCATAGGCGGTCCAGATCGGCACGGCGCTGGCGAAGGTCCAGATCATGTTGTCCACGGTCTGGTTGCGAAACAGGAACGACGGACTGTCGGTCGACGGCCATTTTGCGTTGAACTTGAACGTCGTGCCCTGGCGACGCTGGATATAGAGCCGCAGGTGGAAGGCGCCGAAGAACAGCAGGACCAGGATGGCGTTGCGGCCCAGCAAGAACAGGATCCAGCCGGGTGCAAAACTGCGCATGCTGGCCATCGGCGGCGTCAGAAAGAAAAACAGGCCGAACGAGATCGCGGCGAACACCGTGTTCCATGGGAACAGGAATCCGGGGTAGCCGAAGAACCACTTCAGGAACTTCATCGGCCGTGGCGGCCACACGAACACCGGCGGATAGCGGATCGGCTCGGTCGGCGTCCAATGTCCGCGCGCGTCGCGGGTGCCGAAGGAACGGTCATCCATTTCGATCTCTCCGGGGATTGAGGCTCAGGCGAGGCGCAGGATACGACTCTTCGATGCGGATCACCTCGTTCCACTTGGCCGTCCGCTCCGACCGGGTCATCGAGCCAACTTTGATCTGGTGCGATCGCAGCCCAACGGCAAGATGGCTGAGTGTGACGTCCTCGCTCTCGCCGGATCGGCCCGACTGGATCATGGTCATTCCAAACTGCTCGGACGCCTTGACGGCGGCGATCACCTCACTGACAGTGCCGCACTGATTGGCCTTGAGCAGAACGGCGTTGCAGGCGTGCGTCCTCCCCGCCTCGAGGATCGAGGCTGCATTGGTCGTCAGATAGTCGTCGCCGACGATCTGGATGCGTGACCCCATCCGACGGGTGAACTCGATAAAGCCTTCGGTATCATCCTCACCAAGCGGATCTTCGATCGAAAGGATGGGAAACGACGCGCACCAGCCGGCCAGCAGGTCGATCATCTGCGCGCTGTCGAGCAGCCGGTTTTCGAGCGCCAGCCGGTAGCGTCCCTCGTGCCAGAAGGACGTCGCGGCCACGTCGAGCGCAATGCCAACGTCGGTCAGAGGTTTGAAGCCGGCCATTTCGATGGATTGTTGCAGATAGGACAGCCCGTCCTCATTGCGGCTGAAGTCGGGCCAGATGCCGCCCTCGTCGGCGACGCCGTGCAGGCCCTTGCGTGCAAGCAGCGAAGACGCCGCCATGTAGATCTCGGCCGTCCATTCGACGGCCTCGGCGAATGAGGATGCACCGGGGCAGAGCACCAAATAGTCCTGAATGTCGATACGCCCGCCAGCGTGGCGTCCGCCACCGAAGATCTGGATCATCGGCGTCGGGATCCAGCGCTGCTCGACCGGCGCACCCGCCAGTTCCCGCAGGTGGCGCCACAGCGGCTGCCGTGCGGCGTCGGCAGCAGCCCACGCTACCGCACACGACGTCGCGACGATCGCATTGCCGCCCAGCCGCGACTTCTGCGGCGTGCCATCGAGATCCATGAGCAGGCGATCAATTGCCGCCTGGTCGGCGGCGTCGCGCCCGATCAGTGCCGGCCGGACGACGGCGTCGAGATCGGCGAGAGCGCCGTTGACGCCAAAACCACCGAGGCGCCGGCCGCCGTCGCGGCGATCGAGCGCCTCGCGGGACCCGGTTGAGGCGCCCGATGGAGCGATGGCGCGCCCGTGTGCTCCCCCCTCCAGCCGGACCTCGACCTCGATCGTCGGTCGACCACGTGAGTCCCAGACCTGCCGGGCCTTGAGATCAGTAATGCCGGTACTCAAGACCTAGACTCCCCCTGTGCTACCCCGGCCATGGCGCTCACGATCTCGGCCAATTCGCCCGGCGGATATTCGATCAGCGGTGGCGCGAACCGGCGAACCCGCGCCCGGTTTTCGTCGTCCAGATATTCGACCGGAGACTTGCCATCCACCCGCGCCAGAAGCAGGCACGGCAGGAGCTGCAGTGTCCGGCGCTTGGCGTCGGCCCGTTCTGCGGCAGGCAGGCCGGCAAGCCAGGTGTCGAGGAACGCTGCCGCCCCTTCGAACAACTCTCCGCGAAGGAGCGGCAGATGCAGGGCCTTCAGTAGCAGGTGGTTCATGCAGAACGCCGCGTCGAAAGCTGGATCGCCGAACCAGGCGCACTCGGCATCGAGCAGCACCGGGTGACCATCGGTGCGCCCGAGGAGGATGTTCTTGGGACTGACGTCGCCGTGGACGAGCGCCAGTCGGGTAGCCGCCGTCTGGGCGATCGTCGCCTCGAGCGGCGCTTTGAGCGCGGGCCATCGCAGGATGAGCGTGCGCAGGTAGGGATCGAGCCGCAGGGCATCGAACAGGGCTCCCGTGGGAAATTCCCGTTCGACTGCAGCATCGCGCCACGTCGCCGCGTGCACCTGCGCCAGAACGCCGGCGACGGCCGCGGGGGCTCCCGTGTCATAGCGGCCGGCGAGCAATTCCGCCTTCCAGAGCACATAGTCTTCGGCGGGCAGGAACTCCATCAACACCGCGCGGTTGTCGCGGTCTTCGACCAGCACCTTGGGCACCGAAGCCGGCGAGATGGTCGCGACGTGGCGGAGCCAAGCGACCTCGTACTGGTTCCGCTCGACTGGCGCCTCCCAGACGCTGGCGACCTTGAGCTTGGGCAAGGCGCGCTTGGCGCAGAGGCGTTGCCCATCGTCGAGAATGATCTCCACGATGTCCGATGAAACGCCGCCTGTCAGCGCATTGATGGCAACCACGCTGCGCGACGCGAGCGGCGTCTGCGCCAGCATGGAACCGACAAGCTCAGGCCATGAACTCAGCATCGTCTTCCCCCGCCCTGCCCCAAGGCAGCTAGACTAGGACCGCTTGCGCCGGAAAGCCAATCGTGTCGGTTGGCGCCGCCCCCGAATCCACTATGCTCTCGGCGCCGCCATGCTCCGGACGGCGCCGAGAGGAGACTGCGCCGATGCACGACCATCCTGACAATCCGGCCCGCGCAATCGTCTGGAACCATGGCGTCTTTTCCGTCGAGAGTCTCGGCGGCATGCTCGGTCCGACCGTCTTCGTCCTCCCTGACGGCTGGCAGGTCTCGCCCTTCCAGATCGCTCCTTGGGCGCAAGAGCAATCGTCCGAGCCGCTGCCCAGTATCCTGCAGCGCCTGCGCGGCGAGTGGCCGTGCGTCCCCTTCGGCAGCGACGGCGACCGCGTCGCGCAAGACGGCTGGCCGGCATCCAAGGCGTCGCCCACCGTCGATGCCGATCCGCACGGATTCGGGTCCAACCATCACTGGCAGTTCGAGACCAGTGGCCCCAACTCCATCTGCCTTGCCATCGACTATCCGGCGGCGCACCCGATCCGCCGGCTCGAGCGGCGCGTCTCCGCCGTGGCGGACCGGGCCGCCATCGATTTCGAACTGACGGTCGAGGTCCGGCAGGATTGCCGGCTGCCCATCGGTCTCCACCCCTGCTTCCGGCTCCCGGCGCTTCCCGGAGCCGTGCAGATCGAGATCGATGCCGGCGCCAGCTCGATGAGCTTTCCGGGCGATGTCGATCAAACGGCGCTGATCGCGCCCAACCAGTTTGCCCCGCAGTGGAACGCCGTCCGCGGGCGCGACGGCACCATGCTCGATATGAGCCGTGTCCCGCTGGCTCGGTCGACAGAAGATCTGCTGCAGGTGCTTAAGCCGTCCGGCAAGGCGAGCCTGTGGAACACTGTCGACGGGTACCGGGTCCGGCTCGAATGGAACGCTGAGCACTTCCCCAGCGCACTGCTGTGGTTCTCGAACCGCGGGCGGCAGATGGCGCCATGGAATGGCCGCCACCTGGCCCTCGGTATCGAGCCCATCTGCTCGGCCTTCGACCTTGGCCAGCAGATCTCCGCCGCTGACAATCCGATCTCGGCTCGTGGCGTGCCCACGGCGCGCCAGTTCCACGCCGGAGAGCGCTTCGTGACACACTACCGGATCGGCGTCGAAGCCGCCGGGCGCGACTAGCCGCGCCCGGAGAGGTCGACCTGTCATTGGAGCTGCGCCCCGAACCGCACCAGCACGGTCCTGATCTCGCGCGCCGCAAGATCGACTGCCAACACCGCGCCATCGAGCGCGAGCGGCAGCCCCGGGTGCTCGATCGGGTCGGCGGCACGTGCCGCTCGTGGCGCGGTCGTGAAGGTTAGTCGGGCCGTTGCAGGCGCATCGCTGAGGTTCTGAACCCGCAGTGCCACCCAGCCGTCGTCCTCGCCCGGCTTCGCCGTGACGATCGCCGGTGACCTGGGGTCGAGGGAAAAGAAGCCGTCGCTGCGAGGGCCGGTCGGCGAAATGTCGCGGAGCGCGATGGCGGGTACGGCGACCTCGGCTGCAAACCGCGCGGCCGCCGTCGGATCGACGGCCCCCTGGTGGGTGGTGAGGCGATAGCGCAGCGGGATACGGCCGCTCTGGCTCGAGCGGAAGTTGACCAGCCAGTGGTTGTTGAGGGCCCAGGACATGATCGTCGGCCCCTCCGGCTGCAGCGTCCTCGCCCACCGGCCCGTGGTGATCCCCCCCAGATGGACCAGCGGCGCGTCGAGCGGCACCAGCGTCACGCCGCGCTGCTTGTCGCTAACGTCGACCCAGCGTCCCACAGGGTACCAGTCCTTGGCGGCGCCATCGAGCTGGTCCGCGTTGGGGACGGACGGGATGCCGTTGAGGTCGAGCGTGAAGTCGGCCCCGCCAAGCGCGAACGGAAAGGCGATGAACACCGCCTCGGCCTTGTCATGTTCGAGCTTGTCGATGGTCCAGTCGACGTGCACGACTTTGCTTTGGGCGTCGAGAGCATAGGTGACCGTCGCCGACGAGACGCCGGGAGCCGCGATGACGGCCTTGATCAGCGCTCGCCCCTCCCAGATCGTTGCCGGCTCGAGCGTGACCTTGCTCGCAACCTCGCGCACCCAGGGCGTGTCGGTATGGCCGGTGAAGAACTCCGGCTTGTCAAAGCTGATGTCGGCGATGGCGAGCCGGTCGTCAGGAGAGTCCACGGTCTCATAGACGTACTGCCCCGGCTGCCAGCCCTGATAGGAACCGGCGAAATCGTGGCCGAGATCCTTGTCGAACAACTCGGCGATCCCACCGGTCGCCGGATCAATTCGCAGCCGATAGTGGGCATTCTCGATCGTCGTGGCCGATGCCCGCAGGTCGCCTGAGGGCACGCCGTGGGTGAGGTTGAGGAACGCATAGCCCATCGCCGGGACAGTACCGGCCACACGCTTGACCTCCGGATATGGGCGTGGCCCGCCCCAGCCGCTGCGGCGATTGAAGAACGTGTCGAGCATGCCCACCGGTGCGGCCCCGCCACGCGGTTCGGGCTCTTCGACGATGACGCGCCGTTCCCAGGGCAGTGTATTGAACACCAGAAGCTCCTGGATCCCCGACGGCTTGAAGGCTTCGGCCGGATCGAGATTGCCGAGGTTGAAGATCCCTTCTGGGCCCTTCTTCCCCAGCGGCGCTGCGAGGGCGTTGGCCGCCCGCGCCACCAGATTGTGGCCTTCCATGGCTGCGGTGTAGGCAAAGCCCGCCTTGCGATTCCACTGCGCGAGGGAGAACAACGAGTGTGGCGCCTCGACCGAGGAATAGGCGCCCCAGGTGTGCTCGTCGAAGAGCGTCATGCTCTCCTGGATCGAGGCGGCGCGGCCGGCCGACCAACTTCCCTCGCCCCGGCTGCGCAGCCAGCTTTCGAGCGCCTCGCCCATCCCCACCAGTTCATGGGCCGTGCGGTTGATGCCGACTTCGAAGGCGCTCGAGCCGACGCCATCGGCCCAGTGGTCGGTCCAGTCGCCGCGCTGCGTTCCGATCTTGTCGCCGTGCTTGCTGGACAGTAGTCGGCCGAAGTCGGTGACGGTGATGAATTCCATGCGGTAGGGGCGGTCCTCGCTGTTCCAGCGCCGGACGAACTCGGGCATGCGCGGGTCCGGCGGGCCATTGTCGACGCGAACCGGATGGGTCGACTCGCAGTAGAGGAAGTCGAAGGGATACGTCGGATCGTTCTCGAGTTCGTCGATCCAGCGCGGCAACAGGCGGTCGACCAGATCCCAGTTGCCCAAGCCCGCCTGGCTGCGGCCGAACAGGTAGTGATAGCCGTTCCAGGCCAGCACCTGCTTGCCGCTTGGCCCCTGCCAGCGAAAGGCTCCCGGGAAGGGCTTGGGCCGCGCCCCGCGGATCGGATTGATCGCCGCGGTGTAGAAGGAGATTCCGAGGTCGGCCAGAAGGTCGGCGAACAGCCAGGAGACGCCGTTGACATCGTCCTGCATCGCCGCCTCGACCTTGAAGCCGAACTCGTCGCGAAGGGCGCGCAGCGGATAGAGGCTGCGGTGCATCTGCTCCACATTGAGCAGCGGCGTCAGGTTGTACTGCATGCCCGCGATGTCGATGCGGCCCTGCTCGTGCCAGTGCCGAAAGCGGCTGATCTCGGCCTTGCTCGCTTGCCTAAGGTAGCGGAGGAAGGGGCCCGTCGTTTCGACCGTCCAGCGGTACTGCGCCTCGATCGGGTAGTCGTCGGTCGCCTCGATCAGGTCGAGCGCCTGTCCGACGAACTCGCCATGCTGGCGCAAGGCGAGTTCCTGGTAGTCGGTAAAGCCGATGTCGGTGTGCGAATGGTTGCACACATAGACGGTCTTGATCTTGCCCATCTTTGTCCTCCTGCTGTGCTCACGCCGGATAGATCGCCAGCCTCGTCCAGGCCCGCGGCCCGACGCTGATCGTCACCCCGTTCTCGCAATCGAGCGCCTCGAGCGGCGCGCCGGCCAGCGTCGTCCGGTTGGCGCGAACCGGCCGGAAGTCGGCAGGCCCAAGCCTGCCCACGACTGTTTCGTCGCTGGGGTTGAGCAGGGTCAGTGCCACGCCATTTCCCTCGGGCTCCAGCCGGGTGACGAGCAGCGGCCCGAGGTCGACATCGAGGAGGCTTGCGGCCGGCCGGCGCAGCTCGCCGCGCTCGGCGTACAAATGCGCGGCCAGCGGCTGGGCGCGGGCCAGCGCCGACTGGATCGACGCCCCCAGCGGTTGCCTGACGCCTGGCATCAGCCAGAAGCGGAAATGGAGTTCCGAGCCCTGATCGGCCTGGAAGTTGGTGCTCCAGTAGTTGTTGGTGAGCCAGGCGAGCAACGTCGGCCGCTCGCGCACTACACGGCCGTCCGGATCGCCGAAGCGGCCGAAGGTGAAACCGCCGATCTGCCAGAGCGGCGCATCGGGTGATGCGACCATCAGTTCGCGGTTCTCGTCGGCAATGCGGATGAACCGCTGCGTGGTGATGTAGTGACGGCTGGCATAGGGCAATTGCTCGACATCGAGCTTCACGGTGGCGCCGCCCGTCTCGTAGTCCACGTCCCACTGCTGGCCGAGCGCCGCGGGCATCGGCAGGTAGAGGGCGTGTGGATCACCCAGGGGTTTCTTGGTCACAACGGCTTCGATCTGCAGGGCCGGATCGTTGGGCAGCAGGCGATAGATCACGTCGACCTTGTCACCATTGGCGAGCTCGAACGACTGGGCGATCGTGGCGCTGCCGCGACCTGTCTCAGCCTTGGTGCCAGCGACCCTCGCGGGCATATCGCGCTGCGCCACCCAGTCGGTGTGCCACGCCTTGTGCCAGTCGGGCTCTTCGAGCGCCACCTGGTCGAACATATCGGTGCGGACGCCGGAGGCGACGCGTTCGAGCACGGGTACGCCGAAGGTCAGGTTCTCGGCCGGGGCGCCGGCGTATTCGATGCCGTCGAGCTTCAGCGACACGACCCCGCCCCTGCCGAGGTCAAGCTGCAGCGTTACGCGCCCGTTCGAGAGAATCCCGTCCTTCGCCGACACGCCAGTGGTCGCCGCCGGCATCACGTCGGCAGCCGGTATCGTCACATAGGAGAAGGCGGGGACAGCGACCGGTACCGTCCAGTACGAACGATCCTCGGCCAGATCCGACATCACCACGTCCTGCCGCTGGATGCGATGCGACGACGGCCCCGAGGGCACCAGGTCTTCGAGCCCGAAGCCGCGCTTGGGGTCCGGGGCGCCAGCCATCGGCGGCAGATAAGGCAGCCGCAGCGACTGGGTGACGGCGAACGGATGCGGATTGAATACCAGTAGCCGCGGCTCGTCGCCGCCGGCGCCGATCGCCAACCGCTCGAGCGCGTCGCGACGCAGCATGCGGGCCACGCTCGCGCCGTTCGCGGCGGTGACGAGCTTCAGCAACTGCTGGGTTCGCGTTTCGGGCGAATAGGGATGGCTGATCGAGCGGTCGGCCCCCCAGGTGTGCTCCGCATAAAGCGCCAGATCACCTCGCGCGACGTCGTGCAACATGGCGCGGCGTCGCTGCTCCTCGCCCGGATGCCAGGCCTCGGCGGCCAGCGCGGCATCGAGGTCGCGCTGTCCGCGCAAGGCCTGCGCCGTCTCGTGCGCCGTGCTGCCGGCCCCGAAATTCCACCAGTCCGTCCAGTCGCCGCGCAAGGTCGGCAGCGTCTCGGCCGGCTGCGCCCGCATCCGATCGAAGAACTCGGTGATCGTCCCCAGCCGAAGCTTGATGCCGCCGGTCGAGGCGTTGCCATCGTTGAACCGCTGCACGAAGTCGGGGAGCCCCGCCTGCGGCGCTCCGTTGTCGTGGTAGCGGACATTGGTGATCTGCATCATCAGGAACGGATGCGGGTAGCCCATGTCCTCGAACCGTTTCGTCCAGGCGGGGACGCGGACGCGGGCCTCATCCATGTCGACAGGGATGCGCAGGCTCTTGTCGCTGGTCACGCCGTAGATGAAGCCGTTATAGGCCGTGATCGTCCGGCCGCCCGGCGCCTGCCAGTTGAAGGCCCGCGGCCAGGGCCGCAGCGCGTGACCATAGTGCTCGTTGATCGCCATGCTGACGCCGGTGATCCCGTGGTCGAGCAGCGCATCGACCACACCCCACGGCAACCCGTTGACGTCGGTGTTCATCGCCGAACGAATTGGGATCCCCAGATCGCGCAGGAAGCGCAGCGGCTTCAGGACGTCGAGCACCATGCCGTGGTCCATCAGCGGCGTCATGTGCCACCCCATGCCGGCCACGTCGAACTGTCCGCGTTTGACCGCGGCGAGGAACCGGTCGCGATCGTGGTTGCTGGCGTGCTTCCACCAGTCGACGGTGATGCCGGTGACCTCGCAGGTCCAGCGGAACCGGCTGTCGTCGGGATAGTCGGCCGTGCGCTCGGCAATATCGAGCGCCTCGTCCATGAAACGCCGGTGTAGTTCCATTACGACCGGTTGCGGATGAGTGTAGCCAATATCGGTGTGGCTGTGATGGACGAACAGTATCTCTTTGATGGTCATCTTGTCCTCGAACGGCCGCGAAGCCGGATTATCTACGGTTGGCTATGTGGTCAGAAGGTCGCAATCTTGACGGCCATCGGTGTGCCGACGGGCTGTTGATGCACCGGCCCGGCGAGTGTGCCGGTCTCACGGTCGAACGCGAACACGCTCACCGTATCGGAGTCCTGGTTGGCAACGATCAGGTGGTCGCCCGATGGGCTGAAGGCGAGATCTCGCGGTGTTGCGCCGCCACTCGCCCACCGCCCGGTTGGAGTCAGCCGACCCGTCTCCGCGTCCACCGCGAGGCCAAGAATCTCGTTACAGACGCGCAGGGACACAACAAGGAACCGATCGTCGTCGGTGAGGACAATCCCCGCCGGTTGCACGATCGTGTCGCCCGACGGCGGGATGGAGACGGAGTGGATGAGCGACAACGACCCGTCACCCGGATCAACCGCAAAGCTCATCGCCGTGGGGATGAGTTCGCTGACCAAGAAAAGCCTCCGGCCGTCGGCACTGAACACCAGATGCCGCGGCCCAAGCCCCGGTGGCAGGCGGAAATCGTTTGTCGGCCGCGGCACTAGCTGGCCACCCGCACTCAGCTCATATGCGACGAGCCGATCAATTCCCAGATCGGCCACATAGACCATGCGCCCGCCGGGCGACGGCACGACGCAATGGGCGTGCGCGGTGGTCTGGCGCTGCGCGTTGGGCCCGGCCCCATGGTGCCGGACGGTGCAGACCGCCGGGTCGAGCACTCCGTCCGGCTGGAGCGGAAAGACGCTGACGGCGTTTTCCGGCCAGCCCTGGGGCGTTGCCCCATTGTAGTTGGCGACCAGTAGGAAACGCCCATCGAGGGAGAGACTGGCGTGACAGGCCTCGCCCCCCCAAGTTGGTTGGCTGTTGAGCAGCTTGAGACCACCGCCTGCGGGGCTCACGGCGTACG
>JANXSI010000512.1 GCA_025352765.1 Devosia sp.
AACTCGTTGGGAGAGACCGCACATGCCGATCGTGATTGAACTTGGTCTGCTGTTGATCGTGGTTGGGGCGGTTGTCAGCTACTTCATGCGCGGGCGCGTTGCCTCCGAGAAGCAGGCGATGACCGAACGGCGGGTCGACGCATATATCGAGACCATCCGGCGCGAAGCGAGCAATCGCGAACTGACGTCGATGAGCGATTCCGAACTGCGCGATCTGCTGCTGTCGAGCGCGCATAATCTCAAAGTGCAGCGTGACCGCCGGATGTATCTGCTGTTCGGCGGAGTGGTGGTGGCGCTGATTGGGGCGATTCTCGTGGCCACAGAGGACGGTTTCCGGGGTTTTGGAGTGGCGCTGCTTGTCGGGGCGCTGGTCCTCTACGGGATCAACGAATTCCTCGGCCGGCAGATGGTGGCGCCGCTGATCGCGAAGGGTATCGATGTCGAGCGGTTGCGAGTCGAGTAGCTAGAGCCGGCGCATCTTGCCGACCATGAACACGACGGCGCCTGCGGCTACCAGCGCAATCGGCGCGATGACCAGCGCCGACAGGATCGTGCCATCGAGGTGGAAGGCGTGGTCAGGCCCCTCGAGCTTGCCCAGGCCGAATTGCTCGATCGAAAACAGGCCCATGCCAACCACCACCAAGGTGGAGGCTAGTTTGACGTAAGGCTTGGTGCCTTGAGCGGCCATCTGGATCTCCATCGCTGGCGGGAGAAGTAAGATAGGCAGCGGCGTTTCTCAAGAGCCTGACGGCAAACGCCGGCCTCCCGAAGGAGGCCGGCGCTGGATCGCAGTGGCGTCGCGATCAGGGGTTGATGCAGACGTAGCCGAGGGGACCCCAGAAGCAGGCACTCGGGCCACTCGGGCCAACCGGAGTGGGGTCGTAGTAATCGAGATCGACGGCCGACTTCTTCACCCAGCCGGTGGCCATGCCCGGAGCCTTGACCTTGTACCAGCTGCCCGACTTGGCGATGATCCAGACGTCGTCGCCTTCGTAGGCGTAGTCGACGGTCATGGAGGAGCTGGAGTGGTACTGCTTGACCTTGGTGTCGTAGGTGATCTCGCCGTGAAGGGCGGCCGCCGAAGCGGCACCGGCGAGGGAGAGCACGAGGGTGGCGGCGAGAGCGCCGGTCTTGACGAACGAGAGCGACATTTTCGGGTTCCTTTCGGGTTTCAAGGGCAATCGCTTGCCTTGACCCGAACCTAGATCCCCTTGGATGAACCCAAGCTGACGCAGCCGTTTAGGATGTAATTTTAGCAAAATGCTTAGTGTTTATGCATTCCGCGGCCCGGCCACAGCGGATCGAAGCTGAACTCGAACGGGGTGACGGCATTCTTGGCGGGAGAGCCGATGAGGTAGGACCCGTCGACCCAACCAGAGGGGCCGCTATCGAGCTGATCGATGAGACACCAGCGGGCCTGTCGCGTGCAGCGCTCAACCGTCACACGCTCATTGTTCCTGAGCTTGCCGATGGAGGCGTAGAAGTTGCCGGGGCCGGCCTTGATCCCCTGGACGCCGCTTGAGCGCGCGGTGAGCTGGGCGGCAGTCACGGGGAGCGAGGCGGCGGCGAGGGCGACGGCAATGAGTACCATGCGTTTCATGACATTCCTTTCAGCCCCCGCGCCTTAGCTAGCGCCGCCGCCCTGCCCCGGCAAGGGGCAGGGCGTGCTACCCTGTCAGAGGCGGACGGTGCCGTGGTCGCCAACGGCCGGCTTTGTGCCGGTCACGGCGGCGGTCAGCATCACCGCTGTGGCGACGAGCTTGTTGGGCGAATCCCAAAGCTCGGCCTGATCGGGGGTGACGGTCAGCAGGCGGATCTCCGGATCGTCGGCCGAATCCCACCAAGCCTTGGCGAAGGGCGACCACAGTTCCTTGATCTTGGTACGATCATTGGTGAGGCTCGCCGTGCCGTTAATGACGACGTACTTATTGGCGCCGGCGTCGGCGAAGCCGAGGGTCACCTTGGGGTACTGATCGAGGTGATCGTACTTGTCGGCGCGTCCGACGAGGAAGAAGAACTTTTCGGCCGCCTTCTCGGCGGTCGCGGTCAGCGGCCACTGCGCCTGCTTCTCGCCGTCCCAGGTGGTGAACAGCGCGAACTGGATCTTCTTGGCCAGCTCCCAAGCGCGATCAGCAAGCTCGGTCGGGGAGAGGTTGTGGTCTTCTTCGTGTGCCATGACGGCCTCCGTGTTTTGTTCGGTGCGGAACGTCACGGGCAAGTCATCGGTTGCGGTAAATGTTTCATGCGCACCGGGTGATCCGCTGACCGCCTTGCGGCGTAGGCGGGCACCCGGGCCGCAGAAGTGATAGTCGGCGCCCCCTCGATCGGGGCGCCGACTGCTTACGCGGTGGCCCAGGCGAGGGCCTTGCTGTGCTGGACGGTGGACTGTTTCGAGACCCAGCCGTCGAGGCCGTAAATGTGGCCTGCGCGGACGGCGACGAGGAGGCCGAGCGTCAGGGCGAACAGCACATGGGGATCGACCAGCAGATAGTTGGTGTCCGAGATGTAGGGGAAATCCATGTGTGCCATCCAGTACAGCACCATCATTGCAATGCCGAAGGCGCCGCTGATGCGG
>JANXSI010000654.1 GCA_025352765.1 Devosia sp.
CGAAATTCTTCGGGTTGGTGACCACGAAGAAACCGAAGGCCGATGGCTCGATGGTGCCCATCACAGCGCGGGCGCCTCGCTCGGAGGTCGCATCGCCATGAGCGACCAGAAGACGTTCCGCTGTGCCGTCTACACCCGAAAATCTTCCGAGGAGGGCCTCGAGCAGGATTTCAACTCTCTCGAGGCGCAGCGAGAGGCATGTGAGGCCTATATCCGGTCGCAGTCGCACGAGGGCTGGAAGCTGATCCCCGACCGGTTTGACGATGGTGGGTTCTCCGGGGGCAATATGGAGCGACCTGCCCTTGGCAAACTAATGGCCATGATCCGAGAGGGCCAGGTCGACATTATCGTCATTTACAAGATCGACCGCCTCACCCGCTCCCTCACTGACTTCGCCCGCCTTGCCGAAACTTTCGACAAACATGGTGTCTCGTTTGTGTCGGTAACCCAGCAGTTCAACACCACGACCTCCATGGGTCGGCTGATGCTCAACGTGCTGTTGTCCTTCGCCCAGTTCGAGCGCGAGATCACCGGCGAGCGCATCCGCGACAAGATCGCAGCCTCCAAGAAGAAGGGCATGTGGATGGGTGGCCCCATCCCCATGGGCTACGACGTCAAGGATCGACGCCTTGTCATCAACGAGGCCGACGCCGCCATCGTCCGGAAAGTGTTTTCGCACTATCTTGAGGAGGGGCAGGTTCCTGCCCTACTTGAGCGGCTTGATCGGGAGCGAGTTCGAACGGCAGGCCGGATTTCGGCCAAGGGACGGACGAGTGGCAGCCGGTCGTTTACCCGGGGCCATCTCTACAAGCTTCTCTCCAACCCGATCTACATCGGTCGTATCGCCCACAAGGACATCACCCACCCAGGCCAGCACGACCCGATTGTCGATCGAGTAACCTGGGACAAGGTTCAGGCAAGGCTCGCCGGCAACACGCAGGGCGAGCGGAAGCGCCGGTCACGGGCGGCGACGCTGACTCCGCTGCTGGCGGGCCTGCTGTACTCCGAGGCAGGCAATCGGATGATCCCCAGCCACGCGATCAAGGCTGGGCGTCGATACGGCTACTATGTCGAGGAAAGCACCGGCAACGGCACATCCTCCCGATCGTCGAGTGCCGAAAGCGTTGCCGAACTCCTCAGGTCATCGACCTCGACTGCGGCCAATCCCACGTTCACGGGCTCGAACCGGGCTGTCGCGCTGCGGCTTCCCGCTGGCGAGATCGACGCGGCGGTTCTTGCCGGGATCACGGAGTTCCTTACCGACGAACAACGGCTGTTGGCAGCTATCGGCCAGGTCGATGCTCAGCAGATTCAACAGATCATATCTGGTGGTCGCGATCTCGCGGACAAGCTCTCGGCTCCGACACCGGAGCTTCTGACAGCGCTGTTCAAACGAATAGTCGTGTCCAGCCAATCGGTCGGACTGGTGCTCAACACGTCCGGTCTGCGGCAGACGCTGGGCCTACCTGCCACCGACCTTCCCGTTACCGACTCTCTGGTCGACGCGCCGCTAACATTCCGGCGGCGCGGACGGCAGATGAAGATCACGAGGGGTGGGAAGACAGCTAGCAGCGCCAGTACCGTCGACTCGACACTCGTTACCGTTGTTGCCCGGGCGTTCGACTGGTTCGAACGGCTATCGACTGGAGCGGCGAAATCGGTCACAGACATCGCCGAGGCGGACGGGTTCGACGCTGGTTATGTAAGCCATGTGCTGCCTCTCGCGTTCATGGCGCCGGCTGAGATCGAGGACATTCTTGCCGGCAGGCAACCAGCCGACCTAACGGCCGATCGATTGATCTGGCGGGAGGAGATTCCGATGCTGTGGCCGCCAAAGAATGCCTAAAAGAGTGCGAGGCGCGCCGCCGAGAAAACGATCGTGTCCCGTAGCGTGGTGTAGCTGAGGCTGTGCCTCGACGCGTTTCCGGCATGGTCCGGGCTGGTCAGCGTGCAGGAACGGCCGGCAAGCTGACGAGAGGATCATCGCTCAACTGCGCGACGGATTCCAGGGTCAT
>JANXSI010000702.1 GCA_025352765.1 Devosia sp.
CCGCAGCCAGCTCCATCGGCGACCCGATGCCAGGGCGGAAGCCGACGCGGACGCGACGCTTCGAGAGGTTGACGCGCGCACCATCGAGTTCGTTGTCCCCGACGTCTATTGCGCCGCCTGCATCGTCTCGATCGAGACCGCCCTCGAGCAGCTGCCGCAGGTGACCTCGGCGCGCGTCAACCTCTCGAAGCGTCGCGTCCGCGTCGGCTTCCGCCCTGGCATCGGGTCGCCGATGGAGCTGGCTGCGGCGATCACCGCCAGCGGCTACCGCAACCATCCGCTCGACCCGGCCGCCAACTCGGCGCGCGACGTCGCCCTGGCCGAACTGGTGCGGTCGCTGGCCGTTGCCGGCTTTGCTGCCGCCAATATCATGCTGTTTTCGGTCTCGGTCTGGTCCGGCGCCGACCTGCCGACGCGCAACCTCTTCCACTGGGTCTCGGCACTGATCGCCTTGCCGGCCATCGTCTATGCCGGCCGTCCGTTCTACCGGTCTGCCTTCGCCGCCCTGCGGGTCGGACGCACCAACATGGACGTCCCCATCACCATCGGCATTTCGTTGGCGACGGGCCTCAGCCTGTTCGAGACGATCACCTCGGGCGAGCACGCTTATTTCGACGCCTCGACCATGCTGCTGTTCTTCCTGCTGATCGGACGCACGCTCGATCATCTGATGCGTGAGCGCGCCCGCGGGGCACTCGGCAATCTCGAGCGGCTGACCCCGCTGGGCGCCACACAGGTCCGGCTCGACGGAACCCTGGGGTTCATTGCCGCCGATCGGATTGTGCCAGGCATGCGCCTGCTGATCCGCCCCGGCGACCGCCTGCCGGTCGATTGCCTTGTCGTCGGCGGCACTGGAGATGTCGACGCGTCGCTGGTAACGGGCGAGTCGCTTCCCGTATCGGTGACCCCCGGCACTCGACTCGTTGCCGGCATCGTCAACGGCGCGGCGAGCCTCACGGTCGAGGCGTTGCAGCCGGTCGCCGCGTCATTCCTCGCCCGCATGGTGACGCTCATGGCCGACGCCGAGGGCGCCCGGACCGGCTACCGCCGGCTCGCCGACCGCGTCGCCGCGATCTACGCGCCCGTGCTTCACACGACCGCCGGTGCCACCTTCCTCGGTTGGGGGCTCCTTACCGGCAACTGGCACGGTGCACTCGTCAACGCTGTCGCTGTCCTGATCATCACCTGCCCCTGTGCGCTCGCCCTTGCGGTCCCGATGGTCCAGGTGGTGGCGGCAGCGCGGCTGTTCCGCAGCGGCATCATGATGCGCGACGGCGCTGCGCTCGAGCGCGCCGCCAAGGTCGACGCCGTCTTCTTCGACAAGACCGGCACGCTCACGCTCAGCCAGCCAAGGCTCACCGCGCAGACCTTCGGTGGTCCTGAACTCGTGCCCTTCGCTGCAGCGATCGCTGCGCACAGTTCCCATCCTTTGGCGCGGGCCTTGGCGGCCTCTGTCAGCGATGTCCGGCCTCTCGCCGGCGACGTTCGCGAAATCCCTGGGGCGGGCGTCGAGGTCCGCGATGGCCGGGCTGTCTGGCGGCTCGGCAATGCCCGCTTCTGTGGTGCGCACGATGAGACCTCCGACACCGCGGGCAGCCGGGTGTATCTGGCGTCGGGTGGCGAAGTGCGCGCCGCCTTTGCCTTCGAAGATACGGCGCGGCCCGACGCCGCGGGCGCGATCGCGAACCTGCGGCAGCGCACCATCGATCTCGAAATCCTCTCCGGCGACACCCCCGGCGCTGTTGCCGCCATAGCCCACGACTTGGCAATTCCCACCTTCAAGGCGCGCCAATCGCCTCAGGACAAGCTCGACACCATCACGGCGGCAACGGCCGCCGGCGAATGTGTGCTGATGGTGGGCGACGGCATCAACGACGCGCCCGCGCTACGGGCAGCTGCCGTCTCGATGGCCCCCTCAGATGCAACCGACATCGGCCGCACGGCTGCTGACTTCATCTTCACCAATGGAAGGCTGAGCAGCGTGCCATTCCTTCTCGATATCGCCACGCGCGCCGAGCGCCTGGTCGTCGAAAACCTGTCGCTGGCGGTGATCTACAACGCCGTGGCCCTGCCGCTCGCCATCATGGGCTTTGTGACGCCGTTGATCGCCGCACTCGCCATGTCGGGTTCGTCGGTCCTCGTCGTATTGAACGCCATGCGCCTTAACCTCGGCCCGCAACTTCGACCGGCCGACGACACAGTGAGGACCAGCTCGTGAGCGGCCTCGTGGTGCTTATCCCGATCGCGCTGCTGCTGGGGCTGGGGGCGCTCGCGGCCTTCCTGTGGGCCGTTCGTTCCGGTCAATACGAGGACCTCAAGGGCGCTGCCGAGCGCATCCTCTCGGACGATCCGCACGATCGTCCCCAATAGCTGGTCAGGTCGAAGCCACCCCGATGATCGTGCGGATTTCGCCTTCGACCACATCGAGGATGTGATTGATTGCCGCGCAGGCGGCGACCGGATCGGCGGCGACGATCGCATCGGCGAGGTCGCGGTGCGGCGGAAACGACTCCATGCCGAATTCATCGCGCCCGAATGGCGATTCGCCTGAGCGCTCGAGCGCGTGGTCGAGGCGTGACAGGATCTGTCCGAACATCGGATTGCCGGACGCGTCGTAAATGGCACCGTGGAAGGCCGCATCCGCCCCGCGCCAGGGTCGTCGCGCGCCGACATCCTCGAGCAGCAGGTCGCAAAGGCGCGAAATTTCCTGGCGTTGCGCCGGGCTGGCATTGATCGTGGCCCGCCGGACCACGTCGTCCTCGAGCGCGCGGCGGACCTCGAGCAGCCTGAGCAGCGCTTCGCCTTCGAGCCGCACCATGGTCGGCACGAGGCCGCCACCTTTGGACGACGAGACGCGGGCCGCGAGGAATGTCCCGGCACCGCGCCGGCGGCGGATCAGCCCGAGACCTTCCCACCGGTTGAGCGCCTCGCGAATGGTCGAGCGACCAACCCCGAGTTTTTCGGCAAGCGTCACTTCGGGGGGCAGCTTGTCACCGACCCCAAGGCCTGCGCGCTCGATCATGTCCGCCAGCGCGTCGAGAATAGCGACGCCGCGGGTCTTGGTCTCGATGCGTTCTAGATAGTCGAGGGCATCCCGCCCATCGGGTTCGATCAGCAGGTCGGATGTCCTGTCCATGGGGCCAGTTCCTCGGCCTTCGCCACGCGTTGCGTAATAGCCGCGCTCACCCTGCCGCTATGTCAGTAAGCCCCAAGATATGCAAGTAACGCGACGGGAGCGTGGGTGCTCACCCCCGAATTCGTTGCTTCTGTGGCTGTTGCAGACCTAACAGATCGCAGAGCGCGCCGATCAGCACGTCCATTTGCGCCGCGGTGTTGTACCCCTGGCAGGACAGCCGGGCGATGAAATGTCCCTGCCACTCGAAAACCGGGATCTCGATGCCGTATTTCGACAGCAGTTGGTCGTGCACCGCGATCGGATCGCAGGGCGGAATCGGCATCGCAACCATCTGCGGCGCGCTGAACTCGGGGCTCGACAGCGCCGGCAAGGCAGTGATCTCGCGCAGTCGCGCGGCGGTGTCCTGGGCAAGGCGATGGCAATCGGCGCTGATCTTCCACCAGTCATGCTCGCGGCGGAACGCGATGGCTGCCGGCACAGCCAGCCAGGCGGAGGGGTCGCGCGTTCCCTGCATTTCGATCTCGTCGACGAAGGCCGAGTTGCCGAAGGGGCCGCGCACGCCCGGCTGCTTGTTGTCGGCGGTCCAGCCGTGGCTGATCACCAGCGGGTCGAGCATCGCCTGCCACTCGGGGCGCGCATGCACGAACCCCGAACCCTTGGGTGCCATCATCCACTTGTGGCAGTTGCCCGAATAGAAATCGGCCCCCAGTTCGTCGAGATTGAGCGGGATGTGACCGGGCGTGTGCGCCCCGTCGATGACGCTGAGAATGCCCCGCTTGCGCGCTTCGACAATCACGCTCTCGATCGGAAACAGCAGCGCCGTGGGCGACGTGATATGGCTGAGGAACACCACTTTGGTGCGCGCCGTCATGCCGGCCACCAGCGTGTCGTGAAACGCCTGAGCCGAGGTGAGCGGCAGCGGCACCTTGACCACGACGATCTTGGCGCCGCTCTTGCGCGCCACGAACGCCCAGGTCTTGTCGAGTGCCGAATACTCGTGATCGGTGGTCAGGATCTCGTCGCCCTCGTGCAGGTCGAGGGAACGGATCACGACGTTGAGCCCGGTGGTGGCGTTGATCACCTGCGCGAGGTTGTCGGGGCTCGTGCCCATCTCCTTGGCCAGCACCTCGCGGGGCGTCCTCAGCAAGGCCGGAAGGCCGCCTCCAAGGAAGGCCACCGGCTGCCGCTCGAGCTTCTGCTGCCAGCGCTGGTAGTCTTCGAAAACCGGACGCGGACAGGCGCCGAACGAGCCGTGGTTGAGGAACACGACATCGGGATCGAGCAAGAACTGCTGCGAGAGGTTGGTGGACAATTCAGCGGCCTTTCAAGGTGGGATCGAACGCGTCCCTGAGGCCGTCGCCGAGCAGCGACGCCGAGAGGATGGTGATGGCGAGCGCGGCGGTCGGAAACACCGCCATGTGCCAGTAAAAGAACATGAAGTTCATGCCGACATTGATCATCTGGCCCCAGCTTGGGGTCGGGGGCTGGACGCCGATGCCAAGGAAGCTGAGGCTCGCCTCGAGCATCATGGCGAGCGGGATGGCCAGCACGAAGCCGACGATGATCGGCGACACCGAATTGGGGATCAGGTGGCGCCAGATGATGTGCCAGGGCGAAGCGCCGAGCGCCTGCGCGGCGATAATGAACTCCTTCTCGCGGAAGGATTTGACCTGCGCACGCACGAGGAGGCAGACATTGACCCAGCCGAACAGCGCCGCGATCAGGATGATCGCCCAGAGGCCGCCGCGGGTCACGCTGGCCAGCAGCAATGCCGCGAGCAGCGGCGGTACCACCGAGAACAGCTCGACGATGCGCATGATAACCCAGTCGAAGCGGCCGCCGAGATAACCTGCGAGCGCCCCGAGTGGCAGCCCGACGACGAGGCTGAACAGCGCCGCCGAAAAGCCGATGCCCAGCGAGACGCGGGCGCCATAGACAATGCGACCGAAGAAATCCCGGCCGAGGTCGTCGATGCCGAACCAGTGCTCTGCAGACGGGAAGGCGAGGGCCTGTGTCAGGAAAGCCTGTTCGTTGCCGCCCGTGCCGGTGATCAGCGGCGCAAAGATCGCCATGAGGATGAGGATGATCAGCACGATCCCGGCACCGACAGCCGCCTTGTTGTCGGAAAAACGCCGCCAGGCGAAATAGAGCGGACTGCGCTGCCGCGGCCGATCCGGCTTGGCAAGCGGCGCGCTCGTGGTGGCGACCTCGGTCATCGCTGCCCTCCGTCGATGCGGATGCGCGGGTTGAGCAACGCATAGAGGATGTCGGAAACCAGATACGAGATGCAGAACAGCATGGTGATCAGCAGCATCAGTGCCATCTCGAGCGGATAGTCGCGCTTTTCGATCGACGAGACGAAATAGGCGCCGAGCCCAGGCACCCGGAACATCTTTTCAACGAAGATCGAGCCGGTGGCGATGCCCACGAACATCGGCAGGAAGATCGTCACCATCGGGATCGCCGAGTTGCGCAGCACGTGCTGGAAGATCACCTTGCGCTCGCTGAGGCCCTTGGCGCGGAGCACCGTGACGAACGGCTTGTTGAGCGTGTCGAGCATCGCCGAGCGGGCGTAGCGGGCATAGGTCGCGAGCGGCACGGCAGCGTAGGCAAGGACTGGCAGCACCCAGCGCTGCGGTTCGCCCCAGCCGCTCGCCGGCAGCCAGTGGAGCCACACGGCGAATACGAGGATCATGAGCGTCGAAATCACGAACACCGGAATCGTCAGCCCCAGCGTCGCGACCGCCGATGCGATGTAGTCGATCCAGCTGTTGCGGTTGAGCGCTGCGGTCATCCCCAGGAGGATGCCGAGCGGTGCACCCACCAGGATCCCGAGCCCGCCCAGCACGAGGCTTGGCAGCCACGCATGGGCGATAAGCCCGATCACGGTTTCGCCCGGGCTCTGGAACGGCACGCCGAAGTCGAACCGCAGGGCACCCCACATATAGCGGAAGTACTGCACCCACAGCGGCTGATCGAGCCCGAGCTGGGCCATCAGCCGCGCCTTGATGTTGTCGGGCAGGGGCATCTCGAAACCGTCGAACGGCCCGCCCGGGATTGAGTGCATCATCAAAAAGATGGCGATCGACACCACGATGAAGGTGACCAGCATCGAGAGCGTACGGCGGATGATGAAGTTGATCATGTTGGCCCGTTCCTCATCGCGTCACGATCGCTTCGACGAAATGGCTGCCCGCCAGGGCCACCAGTTGCGGCTCGGCCGTATCGAGCAGCGGCGCGGTCTCGAGCTCCGATGCCCGAAGCCGCGGCGTGCGCGTCGCAATCTCCTCGGCGGTGAGGAAGGTGCGGCGTCGACGCGCCTTCGGATCGATGACCGGCACCGCATCGAGCAGCGACTGCGTATACGGGTGCCGCGCAGCGGCAAAAATTTGGTCCGTCGGCCCCCGCTCCACCACGCGGCCGCGCAGCATCACCACCACCTCGTCGGCGAGCGAGCGCACGACCGAAAGATCGTGGCTGATGAACAGCATCGACAGCCCCATCGCCGACTGCAGGTCCTGCAGCAGGTTGACGATCTGCGCCTTGACCGAAACGTCGAGCGCCGAGGTCGGCTCGTCCGCCACCAGCACCGATGCGCCCAGGATGAGTGCACGCGCCACGGCAACGCGCTGCCGCTGGCCGCCCGACAATTCGTGCGGATAGCGGTTGGCGTAGCTCGCATCGAGCCCGACTTTTTCGAGCCAGGCGCCGGACTGCTCACGCCGCTCGGCGAGGGTGCCGATCGCATGGATGCCGAGCGGCTCGCCGACGATTTCGCCCAGCGTCATCATCGGATCGAGCGACGCATAGCTGTCCTGGAACACCACCTGCATCTGCCTGCGGAACGGCTTCAGATCCTTCTGGCTGAGATGGGTGATGTCGGTGCCGTCGAGCAGGATCTGCCCGCCGCTCGATCCCAGCAGGCGCAATGCGAGGAGTCCCGTCGTGGTCTTGCCCGAGCCGGACTCCTCGCATTGCGCCTGCTGGGATCGAGCGGCGGGCAGATCCTGCTCGATGGCACCGACATCACCCATCTCAGCCAGAAGGACTTGAAGCCGTTCCGCCGGCAGATGCAGGTGGTG
>JANXSI010000717.1 GCA_025352765.1 Devosia sp.
CGGCGGACCGGTCAAGGCGCTGTTTATCCAGAACACCAATCCGATGAACGTCTCGCCCGAGCAGGGGCTGACCCGTGCCGGCTTCGCCCGCGAGGATCTGTTCACCGTGGTGCACGAGCAGTTCATGACCGAGACGGCCGAGATGGCCGATATCGTACTGCCGGCGACGATGTTCCTTGAGCACAACGACTATTATACGCGCGGCGGCCACACCCGCGTGCTGTTCGGGCCCAAACTGGTCGAGGCGCCGGGGGAATGCCGGTCCAATTTCGAGGTGGTCAACGAACTGCTGCGCCGTCTCGGGGTGGACGACCCCTCGCTGCACCTCACCGACCGCGAGATGGTGGCGGAAACCTTCCGCAAGTCGCACTATCCGGCGCTCGACGAAGTGGAGAAGACCGGCTTCGTCGATCGCGAGCGGCCCGACGACGAGGCGCGCTTCGCCAATGGCTTTGCCTGGCCCGACAAGAAATTCCGCTTCCGCCCGAACTGGGAGGGCACTGCCGCCCGCAAGGGCTATCTGTGGACCATCGATCCGGCCGATGCGCCAAAGATCGTCGACTATTGGGACATCAACGAGAAGACGACGCCCGAGCTGCCGTTCCGGCTGGCGACCAGCCCGTCGCGCGGCTTCCTCAATTCGACGTTTTCCGAGACCCCCGGCAGCCGCAAGCGCCAGCCGACGCCGACGGTGTTGATCCGCACCGACGATGCCGCCGCACAGGAGATCGCCGATGGCGACCGGGTGCGGCTGGGTAACGCCCGCGGCGCAGTGGAGCTGACGGCGAAGATCTTCGACGGCATGCAGCAGGGCGTCCTGATCGCCGAAGGGATCTTTCCCAACAAGGCGCATGGCACGGGGCAGGGGATCAACACCCTGATCGGCTCCGACCAAGTCCCCCCGTTCGGTGGAGTGGCGTTCCACGATGCGGCGGTGTGGATCGAAAAAGTCTAGGCACGACCCGAGGGCGTTCGGCTATTGTCTGTCGACCAGCCAAGGAGGACTCCATGGCTGACCGCCACCCTGCAATCGTCACCTGGAAAGAGATCGAGAAGACGGTCCCGTTCAGCTATGACGGATCGGATGAACCGATGGCGTTCGGTGCCAACTATCGGCGCCACTTCGGCTTCGGCAAGATTGGTGTCCATCATGAGCGGCTCCCCGCCGGCCATCGCCTGTCGCGCCCGCACGCCGAAAGCGCCGAGGAAGAATTCGTTTATGTGATCGAGGGCACCCCAGACGTCTGGCTCGATGGGGTTCTGCACCGCCTGACACCCGGTGACGCAGTCGGCTTTCCGGCCGGTGACGGCCTCGCGCACACCTTGATCAACAACACCAGCGAGGAGGTCAGGCTGCTCGTCGTGGGCGAAGCCGCCAAGGCCGAGAACCGGATCCTGTATCCGCTCAATCGTGAGTCCAAGGCGGTGCGCACCGATTGGTGGGACGACGCTCCCGCCCGGCCGCTCGGTCCCCATGACGGATTGCCCGACGCCCTCCGCGAGGCACGTCGCAAGGGGCGCTGACCCAACTGACCTGAGCGAGGCGGCGGCATCTTGCTGCGGCGAGCCGCTTGACTTTCCCCTGCCTCGGCCGCATTTACCGCTCCGGTTGCTGGCGCCAGCCGCTCGCCGGAGAAATCCGATGGTGAAGCCAGCCCCGCGCGATGCGGGCCAGACAATGCATGGTCGTTCTCCTTCCGGGGCGCTCATGGCAAGGCGGGCGCCCATGAACTGATCGCCTCGGTCCGAAGGATCGAACCCATGAGCTTTTCTCTCGATACCCCCTCCGTCATGACCTTGAAATCCGAGGCCAAAGCCCTCCGCGAGGAACGGGCTGTTGCCGGCATTCCGTTGAGCCACGGCGCCGCGCTCGAAGAGGTCGCGAAACTGCACGGCTATCGCGACTGGAACACCGCGAGCGCCAAGCTGCCCGAGCGCGTAGCGGTGCCGGTGCAGGTTGGCCAGCGGGTCAAGGGCACCTATCTCAGCCGGCCATTTGCCGGGATCGTGGTGGGCCTCAAACTCCTCGCCGACATGCAGCACTACGAGGTGACGGTCAAATTCGACCGGCCAGTCAACGTGAGCAAGTTCGACTCGATGGTCATCGAACGCCAAAGGGTGCGCACCACCATCGGCCTCGACGGTATCTCAATGGCTCACACCTCGGATGGCGAGCCGCATATGCGCGTCACGCGGGCATGAGATTTCGTGATGGACTTCCCGGTTGAACTCCATCGGTGTTTGCCGATAGACTGCATGCGGACCTCCCACTGATGGCGCGTCATGCTCAGCGTGACGCGCCTTTTCTCAAAGGCTCAGCGCATGACGACCCAGACCAAGCCGATCGACCTCTATTACACCGGCACGCCCAATGGCCGGAAGATCACCATCATGCTCGAGGAACTGGGCGTCCCCTATACGATCCATCCGATCAGCATTTCGGCCGGCGACCAGTTCAAGCCGGAGTTCCTGGCGATTTCGCCCAACAACAAGATCCCGGCGATCGTCGACCCGGAAGGTCCAGACGGGCAGCCGATCTCGGTGTTCGAATCCGGCGCGATCCTGCGCTACCTCGCCGAAAAGTTCGGCAAATTCTACGGCCAGAGCTGGCGCGAGAAGGTCAAGATCGACGAGTGGCTGTTCTGGCAGGTCGGCGGCTTCGGCCCGATGCTGGGGCAGGCCAACCATTTCGCGGTCTATGCCAAGGAAAAGATTCCCTACGCCATCGACCGCTACATCAACGAGACGCACCGGCTCTACAAGGTCCTCAACACCCAGCTGCAGAAGCAGGCCGATGCGGGCAAGCTCTACGTGGCGGGCGACGACGTCTCGATCGCCGACTTCGCCATTCTCGACTGGTCGAACGGCTATGCCAATTACGCGATCGACGAGAGCGAGTTTCCGCGCTGGGTCGAATGGCGGGCCCGCATGAAGG
>JANXSI010000727.1 GCA_025352765.1 Devosia sp.
GGCCCTGCTCGCCGATGGCGAGCACTCCGTCAAGGACCTGACCGAAATCCTCGACCAGAGCCAGCCGCGCGTGTCGCGGCATCTAAAGCTTCTTGCCGATGCCGGCCTCGTCACCCGCAATGCCGAAGGCGCATGGGCCTACTACCGGTTGGCCGACAGCGAAGCCGCAGCCGAGCTCGGCCGCTGGCTGGTGGCCCGCCTCGACGTCGACGACGCCGACCGGGCGCGTGACCGGGCCCGGCTCGACGCGGTGCGGTCGACGCAGCAGATGCAGGCGGCCGCCTACTTCGCCAAGGTCGCCGGTCGCTGGGATCAGCTCAGGCAATTGCACGTCCCCGAAGAAGCGGTCGAGGCGGCGATCCGCACGGCCCTAGAGGGCAGGGTGGTCGACCTGCTCATCGACCTCGGCACCGGCACCGGCCGGATGCTCGAACTGCTCAAGGATCACTACCGGCGCGCCATCGGCATCGATTCGAGCCGCGAGATGATCGCTGTCGCCCGGGCCAAGCTGGCGGCCGCCAATATCGGGACGGCGCAGGTCCGGCTTGGGGATATCGCCGATCTCGACGCCAATGCCGGGCGCGCCGATCTCATCGTCCTCCATCAGGTGCTGCACTACTTCGACGATCCCGGTCGTGCCATCACGCAGGCGCGGCGGGCGCTCAATCCCACCGGCGAGATGCTGATCGTCGACTTTGCGCCGCATGATCTCGAGTTCCTTCGCCTCGAGCACGCGCACCGTCGCCTCGGGATCTCCGAGGGCCAGATGACGGGCTGGTCGCGGTCGGCCGGCCTCAAGGTCGCGCAATTGACGACGCTTCCGCCGACCGGCGCCGAGGGGCTGACCGTCTGCCTCTGGCGACTGATCTCAGAACAGGATTCCAAATGAACGAGCCTGCCGCCCATCGCTTCAGCCGCCAGACCGGCGCCCATCCGTTCGAGGTGTCGTTCGAGTTCTTTCCGCCCAAGACCGACGTCATGGAGGAGCGGTTCTGGGAGTCGATCCACAAGCTCGCGCCGCTGCATCCGCGCTTTGTCTCCGTCACCTACGGGGCGGGCGGCTCGACGCGCGAGCGCACGCTGCGCATGGTCAGCCAGATCAAGGCGGAGACGGGTGTCGATGCGGCGGCGCACCTCACCTGCGTGGGCGCCTCCCGCGAGGACGTCGACAAGGTGGTCCATGCCTACAAGACCGCCGGCATCAAGCGCATCGTGGCGTTGCGCGGTGATCCCATCGAGGGCGTCGGGCGGCCCTTCGTGCCGCATCCGGAGGGCTATACGTCGGCGGCCGACCTTGTCGCCGGGATCCGCAAGATCGGCGATTTCGATATTTCGGTCGCGGCCTATCCGGAAAAGCATCCGCAGAGCCCCAATTGGGATGCCGACATCGACAACCTCAAGCGCAAGCTCGATGCCGGCGCAACGCGCGCCATCACTCAGATGTACTTCGACAATGCCGACTATTTCCGCCTGCTGGACCGTGCTGGAAAGGCCGGTATTACCGCGCCGATCGTGCCGGGGATCCAGCCGATCCATTCCTTCAAGCAGATTTCCGGATTCGCCGCGCGCTGCGGCGCCTCGATCCCGGAGTGGATGGCCGAACGCTTCGAGGGCCTCGACGAGGATCCCGAAACGCACGCGCTGGTTGCCTCGGCCGTCGCCGCCGAGCAGGTGCTCGAACTGGTCGACCAGGGCATCAAGCAATTTCATTTCTTCACGCTCAACCGTTCCAATCTAGTGCTGGCTCTCGCCCGGCTGCTGGGGGTCCGTCCCGCCTGAATGGAACCGTTCAGCCGCCATTCAGCTTGGTGAAGGCAAAGTGAAGATGGTGGCCGCTTTCACAGTATGGCCACGTTTTACGCCTCCAAGACGCCTTGTCGCGCGGCGGCGCTGAGTGAGCAGAGACAGCAGATGAAACTCAACTCGAAATTGACCTGGGGCCTCGCCTGGACCGGGCTCGCGGTGGTTCTTGCCGTTCCTTCGGCGGACTTTCTGACCGGTAAGATGGGCGGAGGTACCACGGCGGCGCTGATCACCTCGACGACCGACCCGGTGACGCCCCCGGCCGGCGGCGCAGCCAAGCCGGTCAAGACCTCGACGGTCACGACAACCCGCACCAAGACCGGCGTCACCATCACCCCGGCGGCCTCTGCTGCTGCCGCGGACGCGGCTGCGGCGTCAGCGCCGACCGATCCGGTCAACAAACTTCTCAAGAGCGGCAAGCCGCTGCCGGACTACATCACCGGCAGTACCGCCACGCCGCAGGCGCCCGCCGACGCGGTGCAGGTCGCCGCGGTCGATCCGGCTGCGACCGTGACCCCGCCCATGCCGTTCCCGTCCTGGGCGCGGCCGCACGACGTCGCCAAGACGGCCCAGTTAAAGACGCTCCCCGCAAAGACAACCGAGCCGGTCGTCATCGTCGATGACACCGAGGTCGGCTCGATCGACTCTCTCGACCAGACCGATGGCGCTCCGATTCCGCCCGCCGGGCTGCCCACCGACCCCAAGGCGAAGCGGCTCGACCAGTACCTGCAGAGCCAGGGCCTGCTCACCGAGTCGAGCGGCCGCCGGAGCAGCGCATCGGTCACGGTGATCGAGGAGCCCTCGGCGACCTACGATCCCAACGGTTTCTATCTGAGCGAGGGCCCGAATGGCGAAAAGGCCCGGCGCGCCGCGCGACGCGCACGCCTCGAGCAGATGTTCGGCGCCGATGCCGTCGAGACCACCGACGATGGGTCGCTGAGCTTCAACCTGTTTTGACCCAGCCGCCGCCGGAGGGTATACGTCCGGCGGCGTAACGGAGCAGGGTGATGGCGTCGGTATGGCAGCGCCTCAGCGATATCGTGGGATCAGTGAACCAGCGAACGGGCGTCGCGGGCTCGCTGGCGAATCTGCTCGACCCCGATAACTGGCTGCCCGGCGGCAAAGATGCCGCCTTCACCCTGGCGCTGATCGCCCTTTCGGCCAAGATGGCGATGTCGGACGGCGTGGTGACGGCGTCCGAAGTCAGGGCCTTCCATCACACCGTCGACATTCCCCCCGGGATCGAGCAGCAGGTCGACCGGGTGTTCCGCCTCGCCCAGCAGGATGTCGCGGGCTACGAAGCCTACGCCAAAAAGATCGGCCGGTTTTTCGCCCGCAGCCCCGATACGCTCGAGCATGTGCTGGACGGTCTGTTCCACATCGCGTCTGCGGACGGGATGATCCACGAGGATGAGCTCGAGTACCTCAAGAACGTCAGCGACATCTTCGGCTTCGACGAGGCGCGGTTCGAGCAGATCGCGGCGCAGCACGTGGTGCTCGACAGCGGCGCCGATCCCTACATCGTGCTGGGGCTGATGCCAGGTGCCGACAAGGCCGAGGTCAAGCGGGTCTACCGCCTGCTGGTGGCCGAGCATCACCCCGACCGGCTCATCGCCAAGGGGGTGCCGGAAGAGCTGATCGACATCGCGACGGCGCGGATGCAGGCGATCAACGAGGC
>JANXSI010000741.1 GCA_025352765.1 Devosia sp.
CACGCGCCCATAAGGTGAAAGCCCATGGCTCGGTACGTTTTCATCACCGGTGGCGTGGTTTCCTCATTGGGCAAAGGTCTCGCGTCCGCGGCGCTCGGCGCCGTGCTTCAGGCGCGTGGCTATAAAGTCCGGTTACGGAAACTCGACCCCTACCTCAATGTCGATCCCGGCACGATGTCGCCGACCCAGCACGGCGAGGTGTTCGTCACCGACGACGGCGCCGAGACCGACCTCGATCTCGGTCACTACGAGCGCTTCACCGGCCGTCACGCCAACAAGCGCGACAACATCACCACAGGCCGCATCTATTCCGACATCATCACCAAGGAGCGCCGCGGCGACTATCTTGGCGCTACGGTGCAGGTCATTCCGCACGTCACCGACGCCATCAAGGCGTTCGTGCTCGAGGGCAATGACGAGTTCGACTTCGTCCTCGTCGAGATCGGCGGCACCGTCGGCGACATCGAGGGCCTGCCGTTCTTCGAGGCGATCCGCCAGCTCGGCAACGATCTGCCGCGCCACCATGCCGTCTATGTCCACCTGACGCTGATGCCGTTCATCGCCTCGGCCGGCGAGCTCAAGACCAAGCCGACCCAGCACTCGGTTGCCGAGCTTCGCTCGATCGGCATCTCGCCCGACGTGCTGCTGGTCCGCAGCGACCGGCCGATCCCGATCGCGGAACGCCGCAAGCTCGCGCTGTTCACCAATGTGCGCGAAACCGCGGTGATCCAGGGCCTCGACGTCGCCTCGATCTATGACGTGCCGCTCGCCTATCACCACGAGGGCCTCGATCGCGAAGTATTGGCCGCCTTCGGCATCACCGACGCGCCCGAGCCCGACCTCAGCAAATGGGAAGAGGTCTCCTCCCGCCTCCACAATCCCGAGGGCGAGGTCAATATCGCCATCGTCGGTAAATACACCGGGCTCAAGGACGCCTACAAATCGCTGAGCGAGGCGCTGGTGCATGGCGGCATCGCCAACCGCACCAAGGTCAACATCAACTGGATCGATTCCGAGATCTTTGAGCGCGAGGACCCCGCGCCCTATCTCGAGCACATCCACGGCATCATCGTGCCGGGCGGCTTTGGCGAGCGCGGCTCGGGCGGCAAGATCAACGCCGCAAAGTTCGCCCGGCTCAAGGATGTGCCCTATTTCGGCATCTGCTTCGGCATGCAGATGGCCTGCATCGAAGCGGCGCGGAACACCGCCGGCATCAAGAACGCCAACTCCACCGAATTCGGCCCCACCAAGGAGCCCATCGTCGGCATCATGACCGAGTGGACCAAGGGCAACGAAAAGGAGATCCGCGGCGAAGACGGCAACCTCGGCGGCACTATGCGGCTCGGCGCCTATCCGGCGCAGCTCACCCGTGGCAGCCGCATCGCCGACATCTATGGCACCACCCACATCACCGAGCGCCACCGCCACCGCTACGAGGTGAACATGGATTACCGCAAGGTGCTGGAAAAGAACGGCCTCCTGTTCTCCGGCGTCTCGCCCGATGGCACGCTTCCCGAAATCGTCGAACGCACCGACCACCCCTGGTTCATCGGCGTACAGTTCCACCCGGAACTGAAGTCAAAACCCTTCGAACCGCACCCGCTCTTCGCCAGCTTCATTGCGGCGGCGATGGAGCAGTCGAGGCTGGTGTAGCCATCACGCCACCTCCCGCGTGTGGTCGTTCACCTCGACCCAATACCCATCCGGGTCCCGCACATATATCTGCCGGAACCCGTCTGGGCGGCCGGTGACGTTGTTGGGCTGACCCGGCCAGTCCCAGAACGGGATGTTTCGCGCCCGGAGGTCGGCGACGAAGCCGTCGAAGTCCT
The DNA here is from genome assembly GCA_025352765.1 of Devosia sp. GTDB lineage: Bacteria > Pseudomonadota > Alphaproteobacteria > Rhizobiales > Devosiaceae > Devosia_A. Next base: position 1,830 of record JANXSI010000741.1, read on the forward strand.
CGACGTTGACGGCAAAATGCGTGGGCTTGTGCAGCTTGGTGTCGGCGAAATCGCCCTGCGTGATGTGCAGCGTATCGATGCCGCCGATGCCGTACCAGCGGATGTGGGGCAGCGTGGTGCCATTGTGGATCGGGGTGAACCCCAGCACCTCGGTGTAGAATTTCTCGCTCGCATCGAGATTGCGCACCAGCAGCGAGACATGATCGAGCGACATCTTGTGCGGCATTTTTTTCCCCCGGTTTTCAGGCGAGCCTCGCACGGAACGTCACCACCCGGAAGTTGCCTGAACTCTTCAAGTGGCCGGGTCGCCCCGTTTTGTTGGCGCAGCTTCACCCGGAATTGAAGTCAAAGCTGTTCGCGCCACCGCCGCCGTCTCGGAAGTCTCATTGCAGCGGCGCGGGAGCGGAGTAGACTGATCGAATGCGCACGCTCATCACTGCCCTCGTCGCCCTGGTTCTGATCGCCGGCATATCGCCAGCCTTCGCCAAGGTCACCACCGTTCGCCACGACATCGAGGCGCGCTACGCGGCCATCCTCACGGCCGCAAAGGCCAGGCACTGGAACGACCTGCGCGCCATCCTCGCCCCGGACTATCGCAGTCTCGACATCGACGGGCAGGGGATATCGCGGGACACCGAGATCGCGCAGGATCAGGAGGCGGCAGATGTCGCCAGCGAGCGCAGCCGCATCGACATCCTGTCGCTGAAACTTGACGGCGACCGCGCCGAGGTCGAGCAGGCTTTCAGTTCCCACTTCACCGAGCAGGGTGACGACGGCAAAGCGCACCGCATCGTCGTGGTCGCGCTCTCGTCCGACATCTGGCGCAAGACCGACGGCAAATGGCTGTGCGTCCAGACCGTCACCACGCAGTCGTTCGTCACCGTCGACGGCCAGCCGGCCGCGCACGACGTGGCCAGCCCGGCCGTGGCGTAAGGGTCGTTCCGCAAAGGGCGTTGGACATTTCGCGCGGCCGATGCAGACTGCGCCGACCAGCCGAGACCGCCATGCCCGAACTCTTCCCGATCGTCAGCCTCCACGCCTTCGAGACCGCCCGCGGCGACCGGCGCCGGGCAATGGCCGAAGAGGTCGATCGCATCTGCCGGTCGTCCGGCTTTCTCGCGATCACCGGCCACGGCGTTCCCGACGCGGTGATCGAGGCCGCGTGGAGCAAGGCGAAGGCGTTCTTCGACCAGCCAGTCGCGGTCAAGCAGCAGGCGAGGGCGCCCTATCCGGGCTATCCCTATGGGTATCTCGGTCCCAATTCCGAGGCGCTGGCCGCGTCGCGCGGCGTTGCGACGCCCCCCGACCTCAAGGAAAGCTTCAATGGCGGCCCGCTCGCCGTTCCCCCGGGTCTCACCGACAAGGAGGCGTTGAGCTTCTGTTATGCCGAAACGATCTGGCCGGCGGCCGCCGAGGGGTTCCGGGACGCCTGGGAGACCTACTACCGCGCGCTCGAGGACCTCGCGGCGCGCATCATGAAGCTATTCGCGGCGGCGCTGACGCTGCCGGACGACTATTTCGCGCAGTTCATCGGCCATCCGGTCAGCGCGCTCAGGGCGCTCAACTACCCCGAGCAGACCGCGGCGCCGCAGCCGGGACAATTGCGCGCCGGGGCGCATTCCGACTATGGCAGCCTGACGATCCTGTTGCCGCAGCCGGGCAGCAAAGGCCTCCAGATCGAGCGGCCGGACGGCAGCTGGATGGATGTGCCGCCGATCCCCGGGGCCTTCATCATCAACATCGGCGACCTGATGCAGCGCTGGACCAATGACCGTTGGGTGTCGACGGTACACCGCGTCGCCAATCCGGCCGACGCCGAGGAGGCCAAGGCCCGCCGGCAGTCCTTTGCCTATTTCCACCAGCCCGACTGGTTCGCCGAGATCAAATGCCTCGATGTCTGCCTCGGGCCCGACGAGGTGGCAAAGTATCCGCCGGTGCTGAGCGGGCCGTATCTGATGGGCAAGTTCAAATCGACGGTGAAGGGCTGATGGCCGACATTCTCTCGCTCTCGAAGGCCCGCAAGGCCAAGGCGCGCACCCAAAAGGACGCGACGGCCACCGAGAACCGGGTGAAATTCGGCCGCACCAAGGCCGAAAAGGCCAAGGATGCTGCGGAAAAGTCCATCACTGAAAAGCTCATCGACGCGCACAAGCGCGACGTCTGACGGTCGCAAATATTGATTTGAACTCAAATCATCGGCGCACGCCGATCAAAGCTGGGATAAGCTCGCGCGGTTCCTCCCACCCTCCCGAGTTATCCATGCCTAAACTGTCTGACTTTTCCGCCGACCGCCTGCTCGGCGGCACCGAATCCCTGGCCCAGTACGAGGGCAAGGTCGTCCTCGTGGTCAACGTCGCCAGCAAATGCGGCTTCACCCCGCAATACACCGGGCTCGAAGAGCTCTGGACGACCTATGGCGAGAAGGGTTTTGTCATCCTCGGCTTCCCCTGCAACCAGTTCGGCGCCCAGGAAGCCGGCAGCGATCTCGAGATCGCCACCTTCTGCTCGACCACCTACAGCGTGACGTTCCCGATGTTCCAGAAGGTCGAGGTCAACGGCGCCCACGCCCACCCGCTCTATCAGTGGCTGAAGACCGCCGCGCCGGGGCTTCTCGGCTTCAACGACGTCAAATGGAATTTCACCAAGTTCCTGATCGGCCGCGACGGCCAGGCCGTCCGCCGCTTCGGCTCGGACACCGAGCCCAGGGCGATCGCCGCCGATATCGAAAGGCTGCTCTGATGTGAAAGGGGCCGCAGATGCGGCCCCAGTTTCCATCGATCAAGTGCCAGCTCAGACAGCGTTCTCCGGGAACACCACATAGGGCTTTTCGCGCCAAAGATCTGGGTACTGCGCCTTGAGGTTGGCGATCTTGGGCAGGTCGTAGAACTGCAGGTAGCCGACGTTGATCTTGAGCGTTGTGGCGTTGTCCTGGTGGTAGTCCTCCGCCTGGTAGAAATTGCTGTAGGGCGTCACCTCGGTGACGATCTTGCTGGGGTAGACTTTGGCCGCGTCAAGCTGGGCGATATAGGCGCTCGCCACCTTCTTCTGCTCGTCGTTCATCACGAACAGCGCCGAGCGGTAGCTCGTGCCGTGGTCATTACCCTGGTAGTTGAGCGTCGTCGGATCGGCCGTCACCGAGAAGAAGATCTGCAGCAGCTTGCCATAGCTCACCTGCGTCGGATCGAAGGTGATCTTGACCGCCTCGGCATGCCCGGTGGTTTCCGAGCCGACCTGCTCGTAGCTCGGATTGGCGAGGTTGCCGCCCGAATAGCCCGAGATGGCGCTGGTGACGCCCTTCACATGGGCGAAAACGCCCTGCACGCCCCAGAAACAGCCACCGGCGAAGACCGCCGTCTCGGTGCTGCCGCTGGCCGTCTCGTCGACGGTCGGCGCGGGGATCGAGACGGGCAGCAGTTCCTGCGCGCCGATGGTCGAATGCCACAGTCCCAGCCCGACCAGCGGCACCAGCAGCGCGAGGCCGCTGACCTTGACGATCGAAGCGAAGGTGACGGACGGGAATTTCATCTGGTTCTCCCTTTGGCCAGGCGGCCCGAATTGCTCTGGTGAGCGTTATGTCGTTGCCGCCGGCCGAAAATCCAGCAGGGATTGCAGCCTTGTGATCGCTCCTGACTTTCCGTGATAGAGTGTGATCGATAAGTCGGAGCCGGCGTGCCAGGCGCCAACAGGGAGATGGGAATGGCCAGGATCGTCGTCATCGGGGGCAGCGGGCATGTGGGCACGTATCTCGTCCCGCGGCTGGTCGAACTTGGCCATCAGGTGGTCAATGTCAGCCGCGGCGGCCGGGCGCCCTATACGCCCAACGCCGCCTGGTCGCGGGTCGACGCCGTCAGCATCGACCGCGATGCGGCCGAGGCGGCCGGCACGTTCGGCGCGCAGATCGCGGCGCTCGGCGGCGATGTCGTCGTCGACATGATCTCGTTCACGCTGCCCAGCACTCAGCAGCTCGTCGAAGCGCTGCGCGGCCGGGTCGAGCAGTTCCTCCATTGCGGCACCATCTGGGTCTACGGCCACAACGCCGCCGTGCCGGCGACCGAGGACGACCCCAAGAACCCCTTCGGCGACTACGGCACGCGCAAAGCCGAAATCGAGACCTGGCTGCTGGCCGAGGCGCGGCGCGGCGGGGTCCCGGCGACGGTGTTCCGCCCCGGCCACATCGTCGGGCCCGGCTGGGCGCCACTCAATCCGGCGGGTCACTTCAACCCGGCAGTGTTCTCGCAGATCGCCCGCGGCGAGACGCTGGTGCTCCCCAATTTCGGTCTCGAAACCGTCCATCACGTGCACGCCGACGACGTAGCGCAGATGGTGGTGCGGGCCATCGCCAACCGCGGCGCGGCCGTCGGCGAGGCCTTCAACACTGTGTCGCCCCAGGCCCTCAACCTTCGCGGTTACGCCGAGGCGATGTTCCGCTGGTTCGGGCACGAACCGGATCTCAGCTACGCGCCCTATGCCGACTGGGCCAAGACCGTCGCTCCCGACGAAGCCCAAGCGACCTGGGAGCACATCTCGCGCAGCCCGGCCCACTCGATCGAAAAAGCCCGCAGACGCCTCGGCTACGCACCGCGCTACTCGTCGCTCGCGGCGGTGCATGAGTCGGTAACCTGGCTGATCGCGGACGGGCAGGTGGAGGCGGGACCGCACCTGAGCTGAGGACCTCGATCCTGAGCCTGTCGGAGCGCGCGCTATGGATGCAGTCGGATTCCTCTCGCGTCTAAGGGGGACTCGATCTGTCCCGCAGGGCAAATCGATCCGGTGGATGGGGAAGCCCTAATGCCGATAGACGGCACTCCCTCCCCCTTGCGGGGAGGGTACCGCATCTAGGACCGTCAGGTCCGCAGCGAAGGTGGGGTGGGGGTTGGAGAGCCCCGGTGCCGATCGGGAGCTACCGGGCTCCTCGCCCCCCACCCTTGATCCCTCCCCGCAAGGGGGAGGGAGACGACTGCGAGCCTTGCGTGACACGCCCCCCGTTGCCAATTCCCCAGTCATCCCAATCCCTTATCAGAATCTGCCAGACTTGTCGTCGCTCCTGCGACCCCAGCGTCGCAGGCCGTCCGGAACCTCCGCTCGCCTGCTCTGCGCAAATCCGCATAGCGAGGCGCGGCGGCTGCCGCTATCACTCTCGCCAGCAACGGAGTTCTTTATGCGCATTGCCTTTGGCGGATTTCATATCGAGTGTTCGACCTACAACCCCTTTCTCACCCGCGAAGCAGATTTCACCGTGCATCGCGGCGCGGCCCTCCTCGAGGCCCCGGCTTTTGCCTTCCTCAAGGAGTATGACGCCGCCTTCCTGCCGACCCTGCATGCGCGCGCCGTGCCCGGTGGCCCGATTGAGCGGGCGACCTATGATCGGTTCAAGGCGGAGTTCCTCGAGCGCCTCGCGGCCCTCGGCCCCATCGACGGCCTCTACTTGGCGCTGCACGGCGCGTCCTTCGTCGAAGGCATGGAGGATGCCGAGGGCGACTGGGTGACGGCTGCCCGCGCCGCCGTCGGCCCGAACGTGCCAATCACCGCGAGCTACGATCTCCACGGCAATCTCAGCCAGCGCATCATCGACAGTCTCGACTTCTATTCGACCTACCGGACGGCGCCGCACATCGACGTCGAGGAGACCTGCCGCCGCTCGGTGTCGATGCTGATCAGGCA
>JANXSI010000530.1 GCA_025352765.1 Devosia sp.
ACATGGGATCAACTTTTGCGAGTGGCGGCGCGACTGGGACGCTGCGATCTGGCCCCACGCCACTGCCGGGTTTTTCAAGGTCAAGCAAAACATCCCGCAAATCCTTGACCGGCTATTGCCCACGCGAGGCTGACCGATTTCCTAAATCATTTTTCTCGATGCGTCCGTCACCGAACTGCGTGCCGATGAGTTCGGGTTGGCGATCAGCTCCATTGCTTTTTGCGTGCTTGCCGCACGCAATAGAGAACGCAGGTTTGCTAACTGCTACCCGCGCACTCTGGCCATCGCGCGGGCCAGGTTGCGGCAAGCCAAAATCGCCCTTACGACGCTGAGTCTACGACTCGTCGCCGACGCAGGATCCGCCGATGCCGAAGATGCGCAGGAAATCCGAACTTCCGACCAAGGCCTGCGCGGTCTGCAGGTTGCCTTTCACCTGGCGCAAGAAATGGGCGCGCAACTGGGACGCTGTGATCCACTGTTCCGACCGGTGCCGCAATGCCCTCAAACCCAACCGCCAAGGGGCTGCCACATGATCCGGCAATTGCATTTCGTCCTTGGCGACCAGCTGACGCGGGACCTGTCGGCGCTGCGCGACATTGATCCCGTGCAAGATGTCGTCTTGATGGTGGAGGCTGCAGCGGAAGCGCGCAACGTGCCGCATCATAAGCAGAAAATCGCGTTCGTGATTTCCGCCATGCGCCATTTCGCAGACAGCCTGCGGGCCGAAGGTCTGCGGGTCGACTATGTCCGGATGGACGACCTAGACAACCAGCAAGACCTTAGCCTCGAACTCGCCAAGGCAGTTCAACGCCATCGACCCAACTCGATCGTGGCGACAGAGCCGAGTGAGTGGCGGGTATGGCAGACGATGCAAGGCTGGGACGCGTGCGCCCCGCTAGAGATCCGCGAAGATGATCGATTCTTTTGCTCACGGTCCGATTTCGCTGCACTGGCCAAGGCCCGCAAGACAGGTCGGATGGAGTTCTTCTACCGCGAGATGCGTCGCCGCACCGGCCTTCTGATGCGGGGCGACGGGCCAGAGGGCGGGCAATGGAACTTTGACCCCGAAAACCGCAAAGCCCTGCCAAGGGGCGCGCGCCCGCCAGAGCGCCGCCGGTTTTCTCCCGATGCCATCACCGGCGAGGTTCTAACCCTTGTGGGCGCCCGCTTTGGCACTCACTTCGGCGATCTGAACCCGTTTGGCTGGGCCGTGACCCGCGAGGATGCCCTGCTCGCGCTGGATCATTTCATCACCGACTGCCTGCCGACCTTTGGCGACTATCAGGACGCGATGAAGGCAGGCGAGGATTTTCTGTATCACAGCCTGATCTCGCCCTACCTCAATGTCGGTCTCTTAACCCCCCGGGAGGTTTGCGCGCGTGCCGAGACGGCGTATCAGTCGGGCGACGCGCCGATCAACGCGGTCGAGGGGTTCATCCGCCAGATCCTTGGCTGGCGCGAATTCGTGCGGGGCATCTACTGGACGGAAATGCCCCAGTACGCGCTGTCCAACCACCTGAACGCTACCCGCGATCTGCCCGCACTGTATTGGACCGGTCAGACGCAAATGCGCTGCATGGCCGAATGCATCGGCACTACGCGCCGCCACGCCTATGCCCACCACATCCAACGCCTGATGGTGACTGGTAATTTCGCACTGTTGGCGGGGGTCGAGCCATCGCAAATTGAGGAATGGTACCTGGCCGTCTATGCCGATGCCTTCGAATGGGTCGAACTGCCCAATGTGCATGGTATGGTGATGCATGCAGATGGTGGGCGCATGGGGTCGAAACCCTATGCCGCCTCGGGCGCATACATCGACCGCATGTCAGATTACTGCAAAGGGTGCGCCTATGATCCCAAGGTCAAGCTGGGGCCAAAGGCCTGCCCGTTCAACTACCTGTATTGGAATTTCCTGATCGAGAACGCCGCCACCCTGAAGGTCAACCCGCGGATGTCCATGCCTTATGCTACCTTGGCAAAAATGCCCGCCGATCAGCAAGCGGCAATCACCCGCTCTGCCACGGTGTTTCTAACAGGACTTTAGACCTCTAAAGCGCCAGCCCCCTGGACTTCATGCCTTTGATGACCTGCTACCTCACCGAAAGCATTGACGCTGACGAGGTCGAGCGCGGTTTTACAGAAGGTGTCTTTACGGCGTGCAAGCTTTGTCCAGCACACGCTACGACCAATTCTGCCCATGGCGTTACGGACATCCGAAAGGATCCGCATCGCAGGCGACGAGGTGATTTCGGCTTACGATGGTGAACCCGATCACCCGTCCCTTCGTGATGGGTGGTTCTACCCCGGTGACGTGGGGAGGATCCGTGACGATGGGATGGTTTTCGTTCTGGGACGATCAGACAACGTGCTCAATATGGGTGGCGTCAAGGCCTCCGCCCTCGATCTCGAGCGGCAGATCCTTGAAGTCCCTGGCGTCAGCGACGTGGCCGTGGTCGGGCTTCGCACGTTAGGTTTTGGAAACGCACATTCTGGCAGCGGTAGTTACCGAGCGGTCGGGGGCGTTGAAGACGTCAGGGCGGGGATCGCCCGGCGCCTCGGGCAACACATCCGCGTCGTGCCTCTCCATGCCCCGCAACGACATGGGCAAGGTCGTTCAGGCCGATTTGGAGGCCGCGCTGATTGCTGCCGGAGTGGTCGCCTCGTCTATCTGCTCCACTTTTCCGAAGCATCCAGATCGCCTTCGAACGGCCGAGTTCTTCCTTGTCTCGCCATTCAAAATCGACCAATGTCTGATCAAGCGAACTTAAGACTTACTGGCGGCGCGCACTATATTCGAAGGACATCGCTTAAAAGATGGCAACACATTCGTCTGCATATGGCGAGATCGAGCTGCCGCAATCAGAAGGGGATCTGATCAGTCGGTTCCTCAAAAACTACGGCGAATGGGCGGCCCTCGAAACCGCCTTCGTTGCTTCGGTACTGAAACCAGGATCGCGGGTGCTGGACGTCGGCGGTTTTATCGGGACTTTCTCGTTGGGTCTTCGGCGTCATCTTGACTTGTCGTATGTTTGCGCGGTCGAGGCGAACCGAGACACATTTCCACTGCTCGAGAGGAACCTGAAGCGGCTCCTTCGGTGCAAGTTTGATGCGTTGAGCGGGTTGGTAGCCCCTGCGGAAAGCACTGCCTTGATCGGCCGCACGTCGGTGGACAACGCGGGCGCGACCTCGTTTGCTCCGGGCGCCAAGGGCGATATTGAAGTTGCCTCGCCAGATCAGCGGTTCACCTTAAGCAGCCTGATAACTGAGAAGGGACCCTTTGACTTAGTGAAGTTGGATATCGAAGGCATGGAGTTGGATGTCCTTACGACAACTCCGCTTGTGATGGAGGACGATGCGCCAGCCCTGTGGGTAGAGTGCAATGAATCCTCTGCGTCCATTGAGGTGGCACGATACTTACTTCAATCCGGGCGTCCTCTTTGGTACTTTGCGTTCCCATCGCACAACCCGAACAATCACAACGGAGAGGCTCAGCCTATTTATCCGCACGCGTACGAGGCTGGCCTTTTGCTAGGACCAGCGTCGCCATCGCTCAGTGCGGAACTTACGGAGGCAGACTGTATCCTGCGACCTGTTTTCAGCATCGTCGATCTGCAAGCTGCCATGTGGCGCACTCCCCGCTGGGGCGAGGCCGAGTGGGGTGAGGCCTCCAGGGCAGAATTGATGGGCATGCTGACACACCTCACGGTTGGCGGCCACGAGCAGGACTTCCTCCGCCACATCGGTGAAGGAAAGTTGCCGATCACTGAGATGTCTCAAACAAAGCGACGGCTTTCAGAGATGCAACTGCGGGCGGATGCATTCGCTGCGTCGCTAGCTGAGCAATTTGAGCTTCGTCGAGAACGAGAGCGCTTTCTCGATCAATTTCGCTGTGAGGTGGATCAACTTAGGTCTGAGCTGCACGCGGTTCGGCTAGAGGCCGAGCGGGAGGCGGATCAACTTAGGTCTGAGCTACATGCGGTTCGGCTAGAGGCTGAGCGGGAGGCGGATCAACTTAGGTCTGAACTACATGCCGTTCGGTTGGAGGCTGAGCGGGCGCGTCAGACGATACCAACGCTTGAGCTGAGTGCAGCAAGCGAGAAGAAGCGAGTTGGGGAATTGAAACAGACGTTGGCCACGTCTCAGAAGCGAGCTGCAAAATTAAAGCGCAATATGGGCACTTGGCCCTCACTTAAAACGGTAATTGGCCAAGTGCCCGGCGCGAAGTCGATTTGGCGAAGGATGCGAGGCGAATGGCCCTCGTTCAGAAGGGCAATTGGCCGAGTACCCGGCGTGAAGTCGATTTGGCGAAGGATGCGAGGCGAATGACCGACCTATCCCATACTGCTCAGATTATCGCCGATGCATTTGATCTTGATTACTACCTTGAGGAGTATCCCGATATACGGTCTGCCGGCATCGACCCGCTCAAGCACTATACGCTAACGGGCGGCCTCGAAGGACGGAAGCCGAATCCGTGGTTTGATGGTGCTTACTACTTAGCGCTAAACCAGGATGTGGCCGCTGCAGGTATCAACCCGCTCTACCACTTTCTTGTCGCCGGCAAGAGGGAAGGGCGGCTTCCACATCCCCCATCCCCCATCGAGCGCGCCCGCATACGCGTTTCACAAGCCGCCGAGCCACATGACTTTCGACCGCTCTCGGACCTTCTGTCCGTCGATGCTATTCGCAGGCGGCTCGGACGTGATGGCACTTTGGTAGTCGGAGTGAGCCACGACAATCATTCCCGATCGGTTGGCGGGGTACAACTAGTCGTGACAGATGAGACGGCTGCCGTGCTCAGAAAAGGTGGTCGGTACCTCCACCTTTCCCCAGCGGCTCCAGGTATGGCATTGGCAAAGACTGCAAAAGCATTCTATTTTGTTCGAGTCAATGACCGTGACTGCGGTATCGCCAGCCAATCCACGGTGAAGGATCTAATACGGTCCGAGAGCGGAGACATCTCGTGGTCCATCCACCATCTAATGGGGCACGCAGTCCAACCTTTAGCCGACGTAGTAATGGCGCGGGCCGAAGTTAAGAAAGTCTTTTGGGCTCACGATTTCTACGCATCCTGTCAAAATCCAAACCTACTCAGAAATGACGTTACTTTCTGCGGAGCGCCACCGCTTGAATCCTCGGCATGCCGAGCTTGCGCCTACGGAGGGGTCCGGACCTCGCACGTCAAAGCGATCGAGTCGTTCATCGACAGGGTAGAACCACTCATCGTCGCTCCCTCCCAAGTCGCTCTCGAGCTCTGGTCTTCATTCACCGGGCGCGACGATCGCCGCGGGCTAGTCCTGCCAATCGCCGAAGTCGTGCAGACCCGACGAGCGGTGGCCAGGAAGGCCCTGGGCCGGCTAAAGGTCGGCTTCTTGGGTGCCCGAGTATTTCATAAGGGGTGGCACGTTTTCGAGGAGATTGCTCGGCACTTTTCGGGCGATGATCGCTACCAATTCATCCAGCTGGGTAATGACACGGGGGCGCCCCGACCAAAACTTATTGAGCACGTCGAGGTGTCAGTGACGTCGAAGGATCGGTTCGCAATGATCGACGCTATCGCTAGGCATGACGTGCGCGCGGTTGTGAACTGGTCGATATGGCCAGAGACCTTTAATCTTGCGTTACATGAAGGGATCGCTGCCGGTGCAGCCATGATTGTGAGGGCGGGCGTTGGCAACGTATGGCGCGCTGCATTGAGGCTCGCGCCCGAGCGAACACTAGTGGCTGCCGATCTCGACGAGCTACGAAAGCTCTTTCAATCAGGACTAGTGGCCCATATTGCCGCATCTCCGGTTCGTCTGGGTGGAATGGTGCCCAGCGCGGGAGCGACCGAGATCCTGCTAAGTTCGGAGGCCTCCCAATGAGGCACGCCGTATTCACCAGCGCATCGTTCGCCTACCTGGATAGGGCACGTGTGCTGTTTCAAACGCTCAGAGAGTTTCATTCAGACTGGGAGATCTGGCTGTGCTTGGTCGATGATGAGCCTGAGGGTTTCAAGTTCGACCCGAGCGAGGAACAGATCGACTATGTCGTTCGGGCGAGCGAACTCGGCATTGAGAACTATCGCTCATGGGCCTTTCAACACGATGTGGTGGAGCTTTGTACCGCGGTGAAGGGCGCCATGGCGAGCCGCCTCCTCGACGACGGCGTCGACAGGCTCGTCTACCTCGACCCGGACATTGCACTCTTCAGTCCTTTGAGCGAGCTTGATTCGCTCCTTGAGCAGCACTCCGCTGTCCTTACGCCACATCAACTGCATCCGGACCGATCACGGGAGACGATCCTTGACAACGAGATCGGGTCGTTGAAGTTTGGCATCTACAACTTAGGCTTTTTGGCCATATCAAATGGCAAAGAAGGGCGCGCTTTGGCGCATTGGTGGCGCGACCGTCTCTTGTCGTTCTGTTTCGACGACGTGCCCAATGGGCTGTTCACTGACCAAAAGTGGTTCAATCATGTGCCTGTGTTCTTTCCTTCGGTCGGGACGATTCGTCATCCGGGGTACAACGTCGCCAGCTGGAATCTATCGCGCCGGGCAATCGCTATAGACCGACAGGGCGGGATTACGGCCGGCGGCAGCCCGCTTCGGTTCTTTCACTTCACCAAGGCGTCTAGCGTTGGAGAGCAAATGCTGGAGCGATATTCCAATGGACGCTTGGATATCTTTGAACTTCTCGAATGGTATCGACGGCAACTGAGGAAGCATGCCGTCGAGGGGCTCCCGAAGAAGTGGTGGTCAATGAACAGCTATGACGACGGCCGGCCCATCTCCCAAGCTGATCGATTTGCCCATCGTCAAGCGCTGCTCGAAGGTCTCTCGCTCGCCGATCCCTTCGCATCGCCTCGCGCCGTTACCGAGCTTTACGCGCGATCCAGAACCTAACCTCTCCTTGAAGCGACACTTCGCGCCCTACTCAGGCTTCCTGAAGAGACAAACGATCTGAAAAGTTCGTAGTGCATCCTCATTGTAGGATTCGAGAAGGTACCGAGGGACGGCCATGTCCTTGCGATCAATCTGGACGCGCAGTTGCTCGAGCCCAGCTCTAGAGAGACGATCAAGAAGTTCGTTAGGTGTGACGCGGTTCAGCGCCCGATACATTGACCATAGAGCATGAACCACATCTCGTGATTGCTCTGACGCTTCAAGCTCTTCCTGAACCTCATCCATTTGCTTAGTGAGATGCTCCCAGTTATCGTAGCCTATCGACCACAAGTGCGAGCCTTCGGGAGAAAAGTAGAGCGGTGATATCTGCAGAAAGAACACGCCCCCGGGATTCATCGCTTCCACCAACTGTTCGAGGGTGTCCTGCAGCATGCCCCTTCGAACATGTTCGAAGACAGACCAGCTATAGATCAGGTCGAACCCGGTTGAAGAACCGATTTGGCCGGGAAGTATCTCCTCGAAGGTAACGGACTTAGGTAGTTCACGTCCGATTAGCCCGACGCAACCATCCGCCTCTTGGTTGATATCTACCCCATGCATGACGGCAAGTTGGTGTTTTGTAGCCATACCAGCAGCGGTGACGCCGAACCCGCATCCGAAATCTAGAACACGCTTTCCGCGAAGTTCAATGAACGGCTCAACCCAACTGGTGATGATGGACGGCAACGCTACGAACTTTACAGTATCGCCCTCGTTCAATTCTTACCTCTCTTCAAACTGACGAGCTAGGATAGCACCAAAGCTGAAGTGCTCGCTACCCGGCTCTCGCTCGCCGCGTCGTCGGTCAGCCGCGTGCCCGAACCATGACCTGCGTACTTTTGAAATGATCGCAGAGACGACGCTGCATCGGCCGGGTGGACGCGGCCTGTTTTTCCGGAAGGTCCGAATTTACTTAAAGCTGCAGTTTCATCAGCTTCGCGCGAGGTTCGCCGAGGATGTTGATTGCCACTGAGATCTGACTCTTCAGGGGCATAAGTTTTCACTGAGATTTGATCCATGTTTTGATCGTTCCGCTGGCTGTTGGGTCGGGGGAACTTGGAGTGATCGACATGGCGTTATTGAGCGTAATCCGGCGTTGGCATTTCCGTGAAGGAGTGCCTATCCGGGAGATCGAGCGGCGCACGGGACTGTCGCGCAACACGATCCGGAAGTACCTGCGGGCTGACACGGTGGAACCCAGGTTCAGGGTTCCTGCGCGGCCCAGCGAGCTCGACCCGTTTGCGCAAAAGCTCGCGGACTGGCTGCGCGTGGAAGCCGGTAAATCGCGCAAGCAGCGGCGCACAGCCAAGCAGATGCACGCCGATCTGGTGGTGCTGGGCTATGAGGGGTCGTATGAGCGCGTTGCAG
>JANXSI010000032.1 GCA_025352765.1 Devosia sp.
TGATGGCGCAGTACGGGCGCTAGACCCGGCCTTCAGGCGTGCCCGGCAACGCCGCTCAAGCTGGCGCGGGTTATCCCCAATTGGCCCAGCGCCATGTCGTAGCGCTCGCCCAAAGGCGTGCCGAACAGCAGGTCGCGGGAGTAGGGGACCGTCAGCCAGCCATTGAGCGCGATCTCGTTTTCGAGCTGACCCGGTGCCCAGCCGCAATAGCCGAGCGCAAAGACGGCTGCAGCCGGACTGTCCTGGAACGCCATCGCCTTAAGGATATCGAGCGTCGCGGTCAGGCAAATCTCGTCGTTGACGACGTAGGAATTGCCCTCGCGGAAATAGTCGGGCGAGTGCAGCACGAAGCCGCGCCCGCGCTGCACCGGGCCGCCGCGCAGCACCTCGCGGTGCCGCACTGTCGAGGGCAGGCGGATGATCTCGTCCTTTTCGCCGAGCCCCAGCTCTTCGAGGACGTCGGCAAAGCTCATGTCCTCAACTGGCTGGTTGACCACCAGCCCCATCGCGCCTTCATCGCCGTGGCCGACGACGTAAATCACCGTCTCACGGAAGCGCTCGTCGCCCATGCCAGGCATAGCCACCAGAAACTGGCTTTTGAGGGAAATCATCAGGTGTCTCCGTCCCTGCACTCTACTCCACCACGGCAAGACGGCAATATCGGGTCACGCGGGGCTGATCGCATGTGACTTTTTTGCGCCCCGCTTCTGCGGTATCGCAGTAGGATGTTCAAATTCGTCCTGTTGCCCTGTCTGACGCTGCTCGCGACCCCTGCCTTGGCGGGGGCGACCGCCTGGCAGGATCTCGCTCCAGGCGTCAAGGCACGCTTCGTGTCCGCCGACGCCATCGCGGCCGATAGTCGAGTGCGGGTCGGCCTCGAACTCGACATGCCCAAGACGACAAAAACCTACTGGCGCATTCCGGGTGACGCGGGCATTCCACCGCAGCTCGATTTTGCCGGCTCGGAGGGCCTCGAGGGGGCAACGATCGGCTGGCCCTATCCCGAGATCGAAGACGAGGCGGGCTATCGCGAGTACGTCTATCACGGCCCACTCGTCGTGCCGATGGAACTGGTCGTAACCGATCGCGCCAAGGGTGTCCTCAAGGTCCAGATGACGCTCGGGGTGTGCTCGGACGTCTGCATCCCGGCCCAGGCGAGCTTCGTGCTGCCCATCGCCTATGCTGCTTTCGACCCCGCGCAGACGACGCGCCTGCAGATTGCCGAAGCCGAGGTGCCGATCGCCTGGGATGGCCCGGCCGAACCCGTCGGTGCCGTCACCGCGACCGCCGAGGGCATTGCGCTATCCGGCCTCGATCCGGCCATCGATCCCGCTTCGATCATCGCCGATGTAGGCGATCCCGCTATCCTCTTCGGCGCGCCGCAAAAAAGCCCGGATGGAAACCTATTCACCCTCAAACGCCTGGGGGAAGCAGGGGCGGAAGGGCTCGTGGGCCGCTCGGTCGAATTGACATTCATGACCCGCCGGGGCCCTTATGCGGTCTCGCGCAAGATCGCTGAAAGCCCCTAGCGGCCGTTGCAATAATCGGAAGTAAACGATGATCAAAACCGGCGACAGGCTGCCGTCAATTCCCGTCAAACTCGTCGATGCCGCCGGCGTGATCGACACCGATACCGTCGCCGCGCTCGGCAAGGGGCTCGTGGTGCTGTTTGCCGTGCCCGGCGCCTTCACCCCAACCTGCGACACCGCGCACCTGCCGGGCTTTGTCGCCAATGCCGCAAAGCTCAAGGCCATGGGCGTCGAGCGCATTGCGTGCGCCTGTCCCAACGATCACCACGTCGTCAAGGCCTGGGCGGAGCGCAGCGAGGCGCTCGGCAAGGTCGATTTCATCGCCGATCCGGCCTGCTTGTTTGCCGACGCGATGGGGCTTGAGACCGATATTCCGAGCCTGGGCGGCAAGCGCTACAAGCGCTTTGCCATGACCATCCGCGACGGCATCGTCGACCAGGTGTTCGTCCAGGACGTTGCGGGCGTGACGGTGAGCGGGGCTCCGGCCATCCTGCTCGCGCTGCAAGCGGTGAGTGCGTAAGTGAGGGGGAGTATCGGCGTGGGCAAGAGCGTGGGTCTGGTGCGTCTGTCACTGGTGACTGGTTT
>JANXSI010000046.1 GCA_025352765.1 Devosia sp.
GATCCTTTCGTGCGTTACCTGTTACAACAATCGCGGGTCAGCGACCGAATTCTCACGGAGTCGCAACGCCTGAGCTGGCATGATGCCTGGGCTCAAGCGCCGTTTTGTGATATCGGCCTTGCGATATATCGCAATCAGGGACCTCAGTTTCAGCAGATGGGCGTCAGCTCAAATCGCCTCTGCATGTTTCTCGCGATGGGCGTACCTGTGATTGCCACACGGCAGCCGAGCTTTCAGTTCCTTCTGGACTATGACTGCGGCATGTTGGTGGACTCTTCGGAGGAATTCACTGCCGCCGTCGAACATATGCGCCCCAGACTTCAGCAAATGAAGCAAAACGCGTTGACTTGTGCGCGTGAATACATTGCTGCGGACAAGCGCTTTGAATTGCTGCGCGCCAATGTCGCTTCTATCCTTGGCTAGCATTGCAGGGATGATTGTGGTGATGTGTAGCGCGAGCCGTGGCTGAGCAAATGAGTAAAAGCATCCTGTTTATCGCGCCCTCCGCGTACCCGTTTGGCGGTGTCGCAGACTGGCTCGCCTATTTGTTGCCGGGGCTTGAGCGCCTCGGGTGGACCTGCACGCTCGGCCTTGTTGCTGGCAAACACCATCAGGTAAACCGCTATCTCGATCGCCATCCTATTGGGCGAGTTCTCCCAATTGCGAACCCGACGGGCAGCCCGGAGGGCAGAGTTCGTGCGTTGCAGTCCGCGATTGAGAGCACAGCCGCGAGCATCGTGGCGACGATCAACATTGTTGACGTGTATGAGGCGGTTCGCCGTATCCGCCAACGCGGCTCAGCTGTCAGAGTCGTGACCACACTGCACGGCCTGCAAGACGATTTGCTGGCAGATATTGCATCTAATCGCGACGTCATCGATGCAGTGATTTCGTCCAACAGATTGTCGCAATCTCTCGTTGTGGATGCTCTGGGTGGTGCGAGACAATGGCATCGAGGAAATCTGGGCTGCGATCGTCTCCGACGACGCATTCGACGCGCAGGCCATTGCCCAGCGCGCCCACCCCAAACTCAACGAGAAGGTGCCCGGCCGCATCCTCAGGGTCGAGGCCATCCCCCGCAACGAGAACGGCAAGGTGACGCGCAACGCCCTCCGCGACGCGCTGCTGTCCCGCGTCAGGGCAGGCTGATCAGGGATCGCACTTGGCCGGGGCAAAACCCTGGCCGGTGCCCTTTGCCGATTTGAGATGCCCCTCGACGATGTGCAGCGGACGGAACGGCGGCTCGCTCTGCATCGACGGATTGACCTGCCGGAGCATGTAGCAGCCGGCGAAATAGCTGTGCTTGCCGGCGGTGTTCAGCGCGTCGAGGCTGACGGGCAGGGTCCAGTAGGTACTGCCCGCCGCACCCTCCTGCGCCGACTGCCCGAAGGTCACCGTGACCGAGGCGGTGCCGTCATATCCTGTCAGGAACTCGGCGAATCTCGGCACGCCCTCGCCGTCCTGGTAGTACGACCAGGCGCGGGCATATTCCTGCCGGTCGATGGCATTGTAGAACGACGAAATCACCGCCTCGGGAGTGGAACGGTCGTCCAGATAGGCCGGCCCCTCCGCCGCGAAAGACGGCGCCGCCATGAGGGCGAACAGGGCGACGGGCAGGACTTTTGAACGGTGCATGGGGAACTCCGGGCTGTGCCCACGGTCGCGCCAAACCATGTCGGAGTCGTGGCAGCAGTTTGCCGGTCCGGTTGCGGACCAGAGGCCGTCAACGCGCAGGCATGAAAAAGGCGCCGGTGTTTCCACCGGCGCCTGATCGAAGTCCGTGACTGGGAAGTCTGGACTAAGCTGATGGGGTTGGACTTCCTTAGAAGTCCATGCCGCCCATGCCGCCCATGCCGCCGCCACCGCCGCCGCCCATCTGGGGCGCCGGATCCTTCGGCGAGTCGGCAATCATGGCTTCCGTCGTGATCAGCAGCGAAGCAACCGAAGCCGCATCCTGGAGCGCCGTGCGGACGACCTTGACGGGATCGATGATGCCCATCTTGATCATGTCGCCATAGGTCGAGGTCTGCGCGTCGTAACCGAAGGTCAGCGACGGGTTCTCGAGGATCTTGCCGACAACCACCGAGCCTTCGTCGCCCGCATTGTTGGCGATCTGGCGCAGCGGCTCCTGCAGGGCCCGCTTGACGATACCGATACCGGCCTGCTGGTCGGCGTTGGCACCCTTGACCTTGAGCTCGTTCGAGGCGCGCAGCAGCGCGACGCCG
>JANXSI010000066.1 GCA_025352765.1 Devosia sp.
GAACCTCCGCACCTTCCCCTATATCCGCGAGCGCGAGGCCGACGGACGGCTGGCCGTCCACGGCGCCTGGTTCGACATCTCGACCGGCGAACTCTGGGCCATGGACGGCGAGACGGGCGACTTCGTCCGCCCCGAGATCTAGGCGGACTGATCTGCCTCCCAGCGGTAGCGCAGGTCGGCGGCGCCCTCGGCGTTGCCTGAGCCATCTGTCTGCTCGATCACCTGAAAGCCGTGGCGCCCGTAGAACGCCCGGCCCCGCATGTTCTGCTCGAAGCACCAGAGCTCGATCGCTGGCTGCCGCGCCTGGGCCGACCGAAGGAGCGCCGAGCCGATGCCGCGCCGCAGCATGGTGGGGTGCAAATAAAGCTGCTCGATCCAGCCCGGAGCTTCGGCCATATAGCCAGCGATCTGCCCCCCGGCCTCCGCCACGGTCACCTCGAAGCCGGGCAGGATGTGCCCGGCGATAAAGGCCAAGTCCTCTTCAGGGGAATGGAGCGTGGGAAGAAACGTCAGCACCCGGCGCGACGCGGTAAAGAGCGCACCGAGCGTTGGTGCATCGGCGGCGACGGCGGGCCGCAGCGCGATCATGCGACGGCCGGCTTGCCCATGAGCCGCGGGCCGAAGACGTTGAGCAGCAGCCCCAGAAACACCAGCACGCTGCCGGCCCATTCGAGGCCCGAAATCTGCTCGTGGAGCAAGAGCGCGCTCGAGCCGATGCCGACGATGGGGACCAGGAGCGCGAACGGCACCACGGTCGAGGCCGGATAGCGGCCGAACAGCACGCTCCACGCGCCATAGCCGAACACCGTCGAAATCCACGCCGTGAACAGCACCGACCCGGCGCCCACCCAGGTGATGTGGGTGAGCATCGACGACCAGGCGCCCGGGCCTTCGATGAAATAGGACAAAAGGAACAGCGGGATCGGCGGCACGAGGCACGACCAGACCACGAAGCCGAACATGTCAATCTTGCTGGCCTTCTTGGTGATGAGGTTGGCGATGCTCCACGACACCGCAGCGCACAGCGTCATCAACAGCGGCACCAGTGCCGCCCCCTGCAGCCGCTCGAGGGCGATCACCGCGATACCGGCGAACGCCACCAGCGCCCCCACCAGCGAGAACGGGCTCGGCCGCTCGCCGAGGAACAGCACGGCGAGGCCGATCGAAAAGAACACCTGGACCTGCAGCACCAGCGACGAGAGCCCCGCCGGCATGCCGAGCTTGATCGCCGAAAACAGGAAGCCGAACTGCCCGACGCCCACGAATACCCCGTAGGCAATGAGCATCCACGCCGGAATCTGCGGCCGCTTGACGAAAAAGATGATCGGCACCAGCGCCACCGCGTAGCGCAACCCGCTCAAGAGCAGCGGCGGAATTTCCGCCACGCCCCACTTTACCGCAACGAAATTGGTGCCCCAGACGAGGACCACCGCAAGGGCGAGGAGGATGTCGCGTGGGCTCATGAAATCACCGGCTCTTGGGCAGCGGCAAAAGACCAGCCGCGCCGTGCCGAAGCAAACGCCAACTGGTGATGGGGGGCATCACGCGAAACGATGAACCGGAGAAATCCTCGGTATCAACCACCGGTGGAGGCGAAGCGAGACACGTGTCTCTATCGTTGGATGAATTCGATTCACTTGAGATGGTGTCTGATATGGCCGAAGACGAGATCATCAAGCGCTACCTTCGGGTCAATGAGCTGGCGAGCAAGTACGGCGTCGGGGGCCAGGAGATTGAGTTTGGTCTACGTATTGTTGAACGCTATCAGCCTCCAGTAGCTCGACAGCATGGGCTAGTTCTTGATCGCTGGAAGGCCAAGGATCACAACCGGGCACTAGCCGAGCTTCATTTCATGTTGATAGCGATGGACGCAGTCTACCGCGGATTGAAATTGACTGCGGGGATAGCGAAGGGCGAGGCGGCGGCACAAGTAAAGTCCGTCGATTGGGCAGTCTACAATGACGCCAGAAATCACTTCGAGCATGTTGACGACCGTCTCTACGGTAGCAAGAAAAACGCGCCTGAGCCGATCGTCGACCAGCAGGGAAACAATCGCACTATCGAATTCGGGTTGAAGGCCGGTCCGCCCCAGAGATTTGAGTTCGGAACAAAGTCGATTGATATTTCGGAGAGCTTTCTTGCGCGCCAGCAAGAGTATGTCGATCGGGTTTTGGCCGCCCTATGATTTTAGCTCACGATAGCGTCGTTTACCCGATGGTACGCGCACAAGTCGGGGGCAAAGTTGCCCGCGGACTTGTGCGTGGATGGGTTGGCGCAACCGGCGGCGGAGGCGGACCGCCGCCGGTACATGGTGGACGACTAGGCGGCCTTGCGCTCGACCAGGTTGCGCTCGATCAGTGTCTCGAGGATCTGCACGGTGTTGAGCGCCGCGCCCTTGCGCAAATTGTCCGACACCACCCAGAGGTTGAGGCCGTTCTCGACCGTGGTGTCCTCGCGGATGCGGCTCACATAGGTGTCGTATTCGCCCACGGCCTCGATCGGCGTCGCGTAGCCGCCCGGCTCGCGCTTGTCGATCACCGAGATGCCCGGCGCGTCCCGCAGGATATCGCGCGCCTCGTCCGGGGTGATCGGGTTGACGAATTCGAGGTTCACCGCCTCGGAGTGACCAACGAACACCGGCACCCGCACGCAGGTGGCGGTGAGCTTGATCTTGGGATCGAGGATCTTCTTGGTCTCGACCACCATCTTCCACTCTTCCTTGGTCTGGCCGTCTTCCATGAAGACGTCGATGTGGGGAATGACGTTGAAGGCGATCTGCTTGGTAAACTTCCGCGGCGTCGCGCTGTCGTTGACGAAGATGCCCTTGGTCTGCGTCCAGAGCTCGTCGACGCCTTCCTTGCCGGCGCCCGACACCGACTGGTAGGTGGCGACGACCACCCGCTTGATGGTGGCGAAATCGTGCAGCGGCTTCAGCGCCACGACCAGCTGCGCCGTCGAGCAGTTGGGATTGGCGATGATGTTCTTGCGATCGTTGCGCGCCATATAGGCGTCGAGCACATGCGCGTTGACCTCGGGAACGACCAGCGGCACGTCGCCGTGGTAGCGCCAGAAGCTCGAATTATCGACCACGATGCAGCCGGTGGCGCCGATCTTTTCGCCATATTCCTTGGCGATCGCCGAGCCGGCGCTCATCAGCGCGAAATCCACCCCGGTGAAGTCGAAATTGGCGAGGTTCTGCACCTTCAGCCGCTTGTCGCCGAAGCTGATTTCCTGCCCCTGGCTGCGCGAGGAGGCAAGCGCGATGACTTCGCTGGCGGGAAACTTCCGCTCGGCGAGGATGTTGAGCATTTCACGGCCGACATTGCCCGTGGCCCCGACGACAGCGACGCGATAACCCATTTTGCTGGTTCCTTTGACCCCATCCCCCGCGCCGGCTTGCCCGGCGGCTCAACTGGTTTCGGCCTCTCCCCGGCGGGAGGCGGCCCGGGGAAAAACTTCAGGGGGTTTTGGTGGTTTTGCACTTGAGCGACAGGGCTGTGCGAACCGGGGGCATCCCGGTGCGGCAGCAGGCAATGTCGAAGTCAGCTTCGCGCATGGCGAAAAGCCTTTGCTCAAGGGTTCGCGCGGCTTTTACGCCGAAATGGGCAAGAGTCAATGAAGGGGCAGCGTCTGCCCGTGCCCGCCGCTACTTGCCCGACCACACCAGCCGGTGCCGGCCGTCGTCGCCGGGCCAGTAAATGCGCGACTGCCGGGCGGTGTCGCCGAACACCCGCGCGATCTCGAGCGCCTCGGCGCCGGCCTCCTCGCGGTTGGGAAACGGTCCGAAGGCCTTGCCCTCGTTGTCGATCCACCAGGCTTCGCCCACGCGGATCACGATAAACCAG
This sequence comes from Devosia sp., assembly GCA_025352765.1. Classification (GTDB taxonomy): domain Bacteria; phylum Pseudomonadota; class Alphaproteobacteria; order Rhizobiales; family Devosiaceae; genus Devosia_A. Next base: position 3,846 of record JANXSI010000066.1, read on the forward strand.
TTGGTCTGCATATAAGCCCGGCACGTCAACTCGTGCCGGACAACCACCCAGACTCGGCCCGGTTCCGCCGCCCGCTAAAACCGTGATCGGCGGCGGCTACTGCACCGCCACGTCGAGCGCCAGCGCCACCATGTCCTTGAGCGAGGTCTGCCGGGCCTCGGCGTCGATCGACTGGCCGGTGACGAGGCAATCGGTCATGGTGCAGACGGTCAGCGCC
>JANXSI010000082.1 GCA_025352765.1 Devosia sp.
GGTAGCCGACCCTTACTCAGACGATTGATCAGACATATTTCGAATGACCGATAGCAGCACGACGACCAGATCCGACAGCAAGGACCGGCCGGCCGAACCTCCGTCGACCACCGCCCCCGCGCCGCCGCGGGGGCAATCGCTGTGGACCCGGCTGCGCGCCATGTTCGCGCTGCGCACCGTGTCGCTGCGCGATGACATCGAGGTCGCTCTCGAAGCCGAAGCCTCCGGCGAAACCGCCGATTTTTCGCCCTCCGAGCGCACGATCCTGCAGAACGTGCTGCAGCTGGGCGAAAAGCGCGTCGAGGACGTCATGGTCCCCCGCGCCGACATCGAAGCCATCGATATCGAGTCGACGCTGGGTGACATGATCGCCCAGTTCCGCGAGGTGGGGCATTCGCGCATCCCGGTCTACACCGACAACATCGACAACATCACCGGTTTCATCCACGTCAAGGATGCGCTGCGCCGCATCACCGAACGCGTCACCGATCCGGAAAAGGACGTGCCGGTTCGGCTGATTTCGCCGGCGCTCCGGAGCAAGCTCGGCAAGCTCGACATCATGCGCACCGTGCTGTTCGTACCGCCGCTGATGCCGGTGGGCGACCTGTTGCAGCAGATGCAGTTGAAGCGCGTCCACATGGCCATCGTCATCGACGAATATGGCGGCACCGACGGTGTCGTCACCATCGAGGACCTGCTCGAGGCGGTGGTCGGTGACATCGAGGACGAGCACGACAGCGAAGACGGCCCGCTGATCCGCAAGATCAATTCCAACATCTACATCGCCTCGGCCCGCGCCGAGCTGACCGATATTGCGCTGCTCATCGGCTCCGATTTCGATCCGGGCGAGCATGGCGGCGAAGTCGACACCATCGGCGGCCTGGTGTTCGCGCTGGCCGGCCGGGTGCCGGAAAAGGGCGAGACCATCGGCGGCGTCAAGAACTTCGAATTCGAGGTCCTGCAGTCCGACAGCCGCCAGCTCCGGCGTATCAAGATCAAGCGCATCAAGCAGCGCAAGGCCCCGGCGCCCAAGCCGCCGGCGGCAGCGGCCGACGAGAAGAAAGCCGCGGAATAGCCATCGGCGATGGTCATCCGCGGTGTCATCCCCGCGAAAGCGGGGCTCTCCGTTCCCCGGGACGCCCACCCTCCGCCCAACGGAGATTCCCGCTTTCGCGGGAATGACCCGGTGGATACGTCTTACCGATGATCTCCGTCGCATTTGATTCGAGCGTCCCAGCATGACCCGCCTCGCGGAATGGATGATGCTGGCGCATGGCTGGCGGCGGTTCGTTACGCTGCTGGTCGCGGGCGCCGTTGCGGCGCTGTCGATCCCGCCGCTGTTCGTCCTGCCGGCGCTGTTCGTCGCCTTCCCGTTCTGGGTCTGGGCCCTCGATGGTGCCGAGCGCCGGAGCGGCATTCAGCGGCTCTTCGGGCCGGCCTTCTGGATCGGCTTTGCCTTCGGCTGGGGGTATTTCAGCGTCGCCTTCCACTGGCTGGGTGCGGCGTTCTTCCTCGAGGGCGGGCTGTATCTCCTGCTCATGCCCTTCGCGATTCTGGCCCTCGCGGCGCTGATCGCGCTGTTCTGGGGCCTTGCGAGTGCGCTGGCGCACCTCTGCTGGTCGCACGGCGCTTGGCGCATCGTGACGCTCGCGGCGTTCCTCAGCGCCGCCGAATACGCCCGCGGCACCTTCTTTTCGGGCTTTCCCTTCGATCTCCTCGGCTATGCGCTCACCGCCAATACCGAGATGATGCAGCTGGCATCGATCATCGGCGTCTATGGCCTCACCGCGCTTGCGGCGCTGCTCGCCATGACCCCGGCGCTGATCTGGCCGGCCGATGGACGGGGCATGGCGGCGCGGTTGATCCCGTTCTTTCTCGCCATCGCGACGATCGCCGCGCAGGTCGGCTACGGTAATGTCCGGCTCAACTCGACGCCGGTGACGCCGCGCACCGACATGAAGGTGCGCATGGTCCAGCCGGTGATCACCGAGCACTCCAACTGGGCGGCCGCCAATCCGGCCGACATCGTCACCCGGCTGATCGATCTGTCGAGCGGCAAGACCGGGCCGACCGACACAGGGTTGGCCGACAAGACCGCGCTGATCTGGCCCGAATCGGTGTTCCCGTTCTTCATGAGCCAGTATCCCGAGGGTCTCGCCCGCATCGCCCGCATGCTGCCGGCAACCACCACGCTCCTGACCGGTGCGCCGCGCGAGCCGGAAAGCGACCCCGAGGACCCGGACCAATCCAACCCGGGTTACAATTCGCTGCTCGCAATCGACAACCAGGGCGAGATCACCGCCAGCTACGACAAGTCGCATCTGGTGCCATTCGGCGAGTATTTGCCGTTTTCGGGATTCTGGAAACTCTTCGGCATCTCCCAGTTCGTCCCCGGCACCA
>JANXSI010000089.1 GCA_025352765.1 Devosia sp.
CGCGGCCTCGCGCACCGGCTGGAATCGCTCAACGCCTTCGTCTGCTGCTCGGATGCGCACTGCCACGCCAGCGGCCGCATCGCGTTTGCGATCTGCGACAGCTGCGGCAAGGTCGAGGAGTTCGCCGAGCCGGCGATCGAGGCCGGGCTCAAGGCGTGGAGCGAGGGCACCGGGTTTGTGCCGAGCCGGATGACCATCGAACTGCGCGGCCAATGCAGGGGCTGCGCAACGGCTTGAGCTAGCTGGCTTTCTTGGCGGCCGGGGCCATCAACAGGGCCGTGAGGCCGGCCGCGGACATGGGTGGCGCCAGCAACGTGCCCTGAAACTCCCGACACCCGATGCGCAGCAACCTGCCGGCGTCCTGCTTGCGCTCGAGGCCCGAGACGCTGACCTCGAGAGCGGCAGCGCGGGCGACCCCGATGGTCGCCTCGACCAGCGCCAGGCGGCCCGGGTCGGAGTCGATCCCGGCGACGGTGTCGCGTGACAGCTGGATGCGATCGGCAAACCCCGACTGAAGATAGGAGCTGGTCGCCGGGGCCAGGACGAAATCGCTGAGCGTGATGGCGACGCCCTGCTGCCGGAACCGGGCGATGGCGTCGCGCAGGCCGTCGCCGGCCGGCAGCAGCGAGGCGTTGACGGCGAGACGAAGGCGCCGCGGCGCGAAGCGCACCGAGCTCATGGTTGCCGCCAGCTTTTCGGCAAAGACCGGGCTCTGCAACTGCTGGGGCGTGATGGTGACGGTGAGGATCAGGTCGGCGAGGAGGGCCAATTCGCCCGCGGCCTGGCGAAGCGCGAGCAGTCCCACCTGTTCGAGCAGGCCGGCGGTGGTGGCCGACGACAGCGATTCCTGGCGGAGCATATTGCCATCTGGGCCCGTCCAGCGCAGCAGGGCCTCCGCCCCGACCAGCTTTTCCGCCCGCAGGTCGAACACCGGCTGATAGTCGATGGTGAAGTTGGCCGCCGAAAGACCGGCCAACCGATCGGCAGCCTCAGGGCCGGCCGGAGAGCCGGCCTGTGGAAGTCCGGCGCCGGCGGCGGGCGCGGTGGCGCGCCAGCGCAGGGTGAAGCGACCGACGAAGACCAGGCCGGCCAAAAGGCAAAGGCCAATTCCCGAATAGGCGAGACCGGCGACCAGCAGGGCCCGCCGGAACGCCGCCTCACCGGTGCGCAGCGGCTGCCACACCAGGGTGCCGGCGACATTGTTCTCGCTGTCGGTCAAATGCAGCGACAGCAGGCTGTCATCATGGGCGACGCCGATCTTGGCCTTGGGCAATTGGTAGCGGGCGGAGATGTCGTCGAGGACCGCGCTGTCGAGGTGCTTTTGGACCCAGAGGATGCGGCGAGCCTCACGCGCCACCTTGGGCGCCCCGGTCTCCGATGTCTGGTGGATGCTGATGGCGGCCACCGCCAGGGTGGTGCTGCCATCGGTCGCGAACTCGCTGACCGTCTTGGCGTCGCCCGTCGCGGCGATGCCGAGATCGAGATTGTTGAGCATGATGTGGGCGGTCGAGAACAACTGGCCGACATTGCCGGTGATGGTGCCGACCGCATCTTCGCCGAAGATGATCTCGCCGTTCTGGTCGGTCACCAGCACGGTGTCATAGGTCTGGCCAAGCCGGGCCGTGGTTCCCCAGGTGCCGTCCATCCAGGCCGGATCGGGGCGGACGACGACGTTCAGATAGGCTTCGTCCCAGGTTCCTTCGTCGGATACGGAATCGGCCAGGGCGCGCAGGAAGGCGTCGGTGGCGGACCGCATGGCCGAGACGTCGTGGGCGTCATCGAGACGATCAATGTCGGTCGCCATCATCGACAGCAGCATGACCATGAGGAGCGCCCCCAGGCCATAGAGCAGCAGGAGCGGCAGCACGATGGCGACGCCAAAAAACACCAGCGGCCGGTGGCCAAACGGATGGTTGGCGCCGGGTTTCCTGGGGGTGGTCTTCGCCGATTTTGCCGGGGCCTTGGCCAAGTCAGTCGGTCCCTCAACGCTCGAGGACCGAGGCTAGCAGGCCAAGCTTAATGTCACGCTAAGCCGGAACGGCGTAAATCAACCAGCGGCGACGCTTTCGGCGGCGCGCCTGGCGAGGCGGGCCCTGATATGGGCCACATCGGCGCGGGGCGTCGCGGCAAACAGCGCCCTTGTGTAGCTATGTTGCGGGTTGCCGAACACCGCCTCGCGGGTGCCGGATTCGACCACATCGCCCAGATACATCACCATGACGTCGTCGGCGATGTAGCGCACGACCGACAGATCGTGGCTGATGAACACGTAGGTGAGCTGGAACTCGTCCTGCAGGTCTGCCAACAGATTGAGGATCTGCGCCTGGACCGACAGATCGAGCGCCGAAACCGGCTCGTCGAGCACCAGGAGCGAGGGGTTGAGCATTAGCGCCCGGGCGATGGCGATGCGCTGGCGCTGGCCGCCCGAGAACATGTGCGGATAGCGGTTGAAGTGCTCGGGCCCGAGGCCGACCTTCTTGAGCATGGCGTGCGAACGGTCGGCGCGCTCGGAGGCGGGCATGTCGGTGTTGATCACCAGCGGTTCGGACAGCACGTCGCCGATCTTCTGGCGCGGGTTGAGCGAGCCATAGGGGTTCTGGAAGACCATCTGCACCTTGCGGCGCAATTGCTTCGAGACGCCATGCGCGGCGATATCGACGGGCTCGCCCTCGATCAGCAGTTCGCCCGCGGTCGGCGGATCGACCAGGGTGAGGATGCGCGCCAGGGTCGACTTGCCGGACCCCGACTCGCCGACGATCGCCAGCGTCTTGCCCTTTTCGACCTTGAGCGAGGCATCCTTGACGGCGTGAATGACGCGTCCGGCGCCGAACAGGGTGCGGCCGATCTGGTAGTCGCGAACGATGTGGCGGGTCTCGAGGACCGGCGGGAGAGGGGCGCTCATGGGACAGCCGCCTCGTTGCGGAAATCGCCGATGGTGGGCAGCCGGTCGCCGGTGGCGTTGTCGGGGAGCGCGGCGAGCAACGCCTTGGTGTAGGCGGATCTGGGCGCCTCGAAGAGGGTCAGCACGTCGGATTCTTCCATCTTGCGGCCGCGGTACTGCACGATCACCCGGTCGGCGGTTTCGGCGACGACGCCGATATTGTGGGTGATCATGATCAGCGCCATGCCCTGCGTCGCCTGAAGTCCGACCAGCAGATCGAGGATCTGCTTCTGGATGGTGACGTCGAGCGCCGTGGTCGGCTCGTCGGCGATCAGCAGCTTTGGATTGCAGGCAATGGCCATGGCGATCATGACGCGCTGGCACTGGCCGCCCGACATCTGGTGCGGGAACGAACGCAGCCGTCTCTCGGGATCGTCGATGCCGACCTGCTGGAGCAGCTCGATGGCGCGGGCGTGGCGATCGTGCTTGTTCATGTTGAGGTGGAAGCGCAGCACTTCCTCGATCTGAAAGCCCACGGTGAAGCAGGGATTAAGCGAGGCGACCGGCTCCTGAAAGATCATCGCGATGTCGCGCCCAATGATCTTGCGGCGGTCGGCGCTCGAGATGTTGAGCAGGTCGCGGCCGTTGAACTCGAGCTTGTCGGCGGTGACCGTGGCGGTCGGCGGCAGAAGCCCCATGACCGCCAGCATTTCGACCGACTTTCCCGACCCGGACTCGCCGACGATCGCCAGCACCTCGCGCGGATCGACGCTGAGATCGATCCCCTGCACGGCGTGAAACAGCCCGATCGAGGTGTCGAAGGTGACGGTGAGATTGCGGATATCGAGGAGAGGCATGGGGTCAGCTCCTCTTGAGCTTGGGATCGAGCGCGTCGCGGAGGCCGTCGCCGACGAGGTTGATGGCGAGCACGGTGACGAGGATGCAGAGGCCCGGGAAGGTCACGACCCAGGGGGCGCGCTGGATGAACTCGCGGGCGTTGGCCAGCATGGTGCCCCATTCGGGGGTCGGCGGCTGGGCGCCGAGACCGAGAAAGCCGAGTGCGGCAGCGTTGAGAATGGCGTCGGAAAAGCTGAGTGTCGCCTGGACGATGAGTGGTGCCAGACAGTTGGGCAGGATCGTTACCAGCATCAAGCGCCAGTGGCCGGCGCCGGCGAGCTTGGCCGAGGTCACGTATTCGCGGTTCTTTTCGGCCATCACCGCCGCGCGCACCAGGCGGGCAAAATAGGGCTGCAGGGTCAGCGCGATGGCGAGCATGGCGTTGATCAGGCCGGGGCCCAGCACAGTCACGGTGACGAGCGCGAGCAGCAACGGCGGGAAGGCGAGGATCAGATCCATGACGCGCATGATGACGACATCGACCCAGCCGCGGAAATAGCCGGCGATCAGCCCCAGCGCGACGCCGCCGACCACCGAGAGGAAGACGACGATGACGCCGATCAGCAGCGAGAAGCGCGAGCCGTAGATGAGGCGCGAGAGCATGTCGCGACCGACCGGATCGGTGCCGAGGAGGAAATCGGGATTGCCGCCCGCCGACCAGGACGGTGGCAGGAGGAAGAACTGCTTGTACTGCTCGACCGGATCGTGAGGGGCGATGAAGGGCGCAAAGATCGCGACCAGCACCAAGAGCACGAGGATCGCGAGGCCGATCATGGCGCCGCGGCTCTGGGAGAAATAGTGCCAGAATTCGCGCAGCCCGGCGAAGCGGGCGGTGCTGACGACCGGGGCGATCTCGGTGGTCTCGGTCATCTCACTGCACCCGGATGCGCGG
>JANXSI010000120.1 GCA_025352765.1 Devosia sp.
TTCGACGGAGATACGCGTCTAACGGTCTGGAACAACCAGTATGCGAAGATGTTCGGCATGGATCACAGTGCCGTCAAGACGGGCATGAGCTTCCTGGAGCTCTTAGATCTGCAGAAAGCCCAGGGCAATTTTGACGGCGACCCTCAGGCCCTACAATCGATGATCCTTGAACACGCATCCGCGGGCGTTGATTTTAGAGCCACGGTGCGCCTCGCATCTGGGCGAGTCATCAGCTCGATCTATGCTCCAGGGCCGGACGGGGGCTGGGTTGGCACACACGAGGATGTCACCGAACAGCACGAGCGTTCGCAAGCTCTGGCCGAGACATCGCAGCAATTGGCGATGACGCTTACGAGTATGCGTATGGGTCTGTCGCTGTTCGACGCTGATGGCCGACTAGTGCTGTGGAATGACACCTACGCCGAGCTGTATCGGCTGGAGCCCTTAACCCTATATCGATGCATGCACTTTGCCGACGTGCTTCAAGCCCGAAAATCAGTCGATACCTTTGCCGGTGATCTGCAGCAAGTCCTTACGGCTCAAGAACAATGCTTCAGTCGCGGTGAGCAGTATCGAGTCGATGTGGCGCTCGGGGACGGGCGGGTTGTCGCGATTGTCTCTTCCAGAACGCCGGAAGGGGGCTGGGTCAGCACCCATGAAGACGTAACCAAGGTTCGTCATCAGCGAGCACAGCTCGCGCTACAAAATATTCGATTCTCGGCAGCGTTGAACAATATGAGTCATGGGCTCTCCATGTTCGACAGGGATCAGCGGCTGGTGACGTGCAACGCAGCCTATGCCGAGATCTATCAGCTTCCTCATGAGCTAACGCGGCCGGGAACACCGTTGTCGGAAATCTTCGCCTACCGTGAATCGGCAGGAACGATGCCCTTAGAAGGTAAGGTGGATTTCGAGGCGTCGAGGCAAGGCCCTCTCAGGGACAACCTGCCCCACGATGGTATCATCGAAATGCGGGATGGTCGCTCCATTCGATTCGCTCACCGCGTCATGGACGACGGCGGCTGGGTAGCGACACACGAGGACATAACCGAGCAACGCCGAATTGAGATGCAAATCGAGCACGACGCTTTACACGATTCGTTAACAGGCCTGCCAAATCGCCGAATGCTGGATCGCGTCCTGGTTAAGCGCGAGGCGAACTGCCACGCGACGGGTGAGGGAATTGCCGTGTTGCACGTCGATCTCGATCGCTTCAAGCAGATCAACGACACGCTTGGCCACGAAGCGGGCGACGCTATGCTGGTGCATGCCGCCTCCGTGATCAAATCAAACCTTGAAGAAGTGGACTTCGTCAGCCGCGGCGGTGGCGACGAGTTCGTCGTCGTCTGCGATCTGAGTAAAGGGCCGAAGAACCTCGCGGCACTCTCCGCCCGGATTATGAAGCAGATGCGCAAACCCGTGAGATACCATGAGCACGAATGTCGATTTGGCGTGAGCATTGGGATCGCGCATCAAACCGGCAAAAGGGTTAACGCCAGAAAACTTCTGATCAACGCGGACATCGCGCTCTACCAAGCCAAGAGCAAAGGCCGTGGCTGCCACCAATTTTTCACCCCAGCAATGCAGTCGGCTATCACGCGCACCAAGCTCCTGGCCGATGAAATTCAAACCGGTCTCGAACGTCGCGAATTCATCGTGCACTATCAACCACAGTTCGACGCCAGGACACTTAGGATCTCCGGCGCGGAGGCGCTCGTACGATGGCGACATCCAACGCGCGGGCTTCTCGCTCCCGACAAGTTTTTAGGGGTTGCCGATGAGCTCGGACTTGTTGGCGATATCGATCGGATGGTCCTGGAGCAGACGCTGGAGGCATTTCAAAGCTGGCAATCACTCGGACTGGATGTTCCCCGCGTGTCAGTAAACGTCTCAGCGCGTCGTCTCAGAGACGCCGGGCTCGTAAAGGCTCTAAAGCGCCTCAAATTTGAACCCGGGAAACTGTCTTTCGAACTGTTGGAGTCGATCTACCTGGACGAAGCCGATGATTTGCAAACATGGAATGTCGACCAGATCCGCGAACTGGGTATCGACATCGAAATTGACGATTTTGGTACTGGTCATACGTCAATCCTTAGCCTTCTCAAGCTAAGACCACAGCGTCTGAAGATTGACCGTCAATTGGTGACGCCCATGCTTGGCTCGCTTGGTCAGCAAAACCTCGTGCGTTCTATCGTTGAGATCGGCCATTCGCTGGGTATCAAGGTAATAGCCGAAGGGGTCGAGACGGAACAACATGCTGCAATGGCCTGCGAGGTTGGATGCGACGAGCTACAAGGGTATGCCTTTTCCCGGCCGATTGCCGCGGAAGACTTCGCCATATTCGTGGCAGAAAAGCTTACGGCCGACCGGGCAAAAGCGATCGCCATATCAAAGCCAGTAGAATTAAATTCTAGCGCAACTGGATCAAGCACATCGAGGTCCCTAACGTGAGTAGCGAAGAGATTAGTGAGGAGCAGCGACTGAGAAAATTGCAGCAGTACAATCTGCTCGATACAGAGCGCGAGGAAGCGTTCGATCGGATTACACGGTTGGTGACCGCGTTACTGAACGTTCCAATTGCTGCAGTCACGCTGGTCGATAGAGATCGACAATGGTTCAAGTCACAAGAGGGACTTAAGGTCGACGAGACGCCGCGAGACCAGTCGTTTTGTGCGCACGCCATGATTGGCACACAGCCGATGGTCATTAATGATGCCCGTCTTGATCCGCGGTTCTCGGACAATCCCCTGGTTACAGGAGATCCTGATATTCGGTTCTACGTCGGGGTACCGCTTCGCTCGGCAGACGGGACTCCGTTAGGTGCTCTTTGCGCCATCGATACCAAGCCGCGCCAGATCGAGGTGCGTGAGTTGGCGGTTCTCAACGACCTCGCAAATTTGACGATGGAGCAGTTGGAGCTTCGCCTAATGGCGACACTAGACGGCCTTACCGGGGCGATGAGGCGTGTGGCCTTTCTTGGCTTGGCTTTCCGCGATCTCGCGCTTGCGCAACGTCAGCGAACTGCGTTGTCATGCTTGATGCTCGACGCCGATCATTTCAAGAAAACCAACGACGAGTTTGGCCACGCAGTGGGTGATGAAATACTGGTCAGGATCGTAGCCGCGTGCAAAGGCGAATTACGTCGATCTGACATAGTGGGGCGAATGGGCGGTGAGGAGTTTTGTATATTTCTACCCGGTACCGAAATGGTCGATGCCGTGGAAGTGGCTGAACGACTGCGAAAGGCTATCGCCGAAATCCAAGTGGGAGCTGGAGCGAAGACAGCAGTAATCACGGCGAGCATCGGCGTCGCAGAGCGGGCGGAGGATGATGTCACACCGCAGGATATGATAAACCGAGCTGACAAGGCCCTGTACGCTGCCAAAAAAGCCGGACGTAACCAAGTCAGATATCTCCGGCAGCGAGGACCTAAAGTTGGGGCTTATGATGACCGAGAATTGTTTAGCCCCGACTTAGTCAAAGGAGTTCCGAGAGCTTTAGCGAGCAAAGCCCGTGCGGCGAAATTCGCTTCTTAGCCCAACGAGTTACTCTCACTGGTCTAAAATCTAGGACAAGTATCTCGTAGGGCATAAAGTCAGCCGGGCGGCCTGACCCCGATTGCGGGTGTGCGACTCAGAAAATGAGCGCATCCTGCGTGTGTGGCGGCCTACTGGTATCGCGAGCTGAAGGTCCAGCTCCTAAGATTGACCTGAAGCGCCCAGGACCGCCACAGCAATACCTCAAAGACGACCTGTCTCTTAGTGCCGTTCGAGATGTGTTAGCGGCTTCACGGTGCCGCCGGTCACCAACCGCAGAATGGCGTTACCGAGCGTTGCGACCAGAGCCACGACGATAAATAGTCCCGTGAGCGCCACGATGCAGACGACGACTACGAATTTGACAATTGCTTGCATTTTCCCCCGACACGCAGGCGTTTCTAACACTGTTGGAAAAACTCGGCGCTTGTTGGGATAGTTCCTCCTATCGGCGCGCAGTTTGGGGAACGGATCGCAAAGCGAGCAGAACTCGACGTTGGCGGGTGCGAGTTTCTTGACCGCCAGATCGACAAAGCGCTCTCACGACCTACGTCTCAACCGTGAGTTCAGATCGTTTTGTCTCCAGGCCGCAATCGTTACCTCAGCGGACTAACGCCTGAGCGCCAAGGTAGGCCGGCCTCTGTCGCCGCTCGCCTAACCTATGTAGCATCGCAAACGGCTTTCCCTCTCCTGAGGGTCGCCGCGCTCGTGGCAGCCGCCTATCTATTGGTGACCCGCTCAAGCGGACCGCAACGTCAGCGCGGAACTGATCACGCGCTTTCAATAAGTCGCCGCACCGCATCAACCCGCGAGATCCCTTGCGCTTTCGCAAGGCCGTCGATTTTGGCCAGCAGCGTCGGGGTAAAAGTGAACGTGACGGTGACGTTATCCTTCTTGCCGGAAAGCGATATGCCTAACTTCGGCGTGAACTTCTTGCTCGGATCGTTCACCATCGGTGGGTCCCTTTTTGATACCCGCCACGGCAGGCACGGCTTATGCCGGAGGTCGCCGCTTCCCGCTCGGGGGAACAGCCTTGAGTGAGTCAAAGGCGAGTAGCACTCCTGCGTGTGTTGCTGCGACTACTTCGCTAGGTTGAGATTAGTGGCCGATGCCTTGCCATCACGGCCGGTTTCAAGGTCGTATGAGACCTTGTCGCCTTCGTTCAAGCCATCGACGCCACCCGCTCGAGGGCGCTGATGTGCACGAGGCCGCGGCCGCCTCCCGGCGTGATGAAACCAAAACCCTCGGGGGCGGTGAAAAACTTCACGATTCCGAGTGTCATTTGGCGATGTCCGCAGGTGGCAGGGGTTGACACTATCGCGAGGAATGGGCCGCGCGACAATCCCAGGCACAGCGCACATCTGGAAAGATCGGGTAAGGGCCGGTTGAGCCTAGAGGCCATCGAGCCCTAACGTCCGGTTCCGTGCTAATGACAGCTTGATCCGTGACGCGTCCCCACAAGTTGCCGCGAGTTAGACAACGGCTAGGTGTACTGAATGAATGAAATGTAGTTTCAGCCGGCGCGGCCATGGGATCCGGGACGCCCAGCCACCTTCGAGGATGCTTTCCCCTACCCTGCAGGAAAGAGTTTGATAGGGGCGGCCGCCGACTACAGCATTTATGAGCACGTCGAACCCTACGAATACCGCCTTGAGATAGGCCCGCAAAGGGGACATGGCTTTGACCTGCCGCCCGGACCCAACGAGCTGATCGGCGGCCCCGACCACTTTGCCACCTTGAGCGCTCCGGCTCTCTCGACTTTGACGCTTCACGCTACGCATTCGAATTGCCCCTGAATTTAGCTTAGACGCCCAACCGATATGGAAGCGAGACGCGTAGTCGCCTATTTGGGTGGTCATATATTTTAGGCAGTGCCGAGCCGGTGGCAAGTCGAGACTCGGAATCAGACATCGACTGGTCACGCCGGTACTGCGGATCTCCAGGGTTATTACTTCGCCAGCTGATCAGGCGCTGGCATTGCCAAGGCTAGAGCGACTACAGGCGGCAGCCGACCCGCTGATGGGGAGGTCTACGGGAGCCGAGCAAAGCCCGAAGCCACAAAGGGACCGACGTCTTCGGGGGACACATCGTC
>JANXSI010000154.1 GCA_025352765.1 Devosia sp.
TGGGCAGCGACGGCCCGGTGCTGCGGGTCGAGGCAGCCTAGGGCTTCAGGCCCACCGGCACCGGCGGCGGTTCGTTGACCAGCAGGATCGAGACACGCTGGTTGGAACTGAGGTAGGGCTCGTTTGGAAAGAACGGGTCGGCCGAGCCGCGGCCGACGACGCTCTGGATCCGGTCGTCGGCGACGCCGTACTCCTCGAGCAGTTGGCGCACCACGTTGGCGCGGTCAAAGCTCAGTTCCCACGGCCCGTATTGCGGATCGTCATAGGTGCCACCGGCCGACGTGTGTCCCGAGATCTGGATCTGGTTGGGGAGTTTTTGCAGCGATGGCGCCATCGCGGCGATCGCCCGGCGGGTCGACTCGTAGGGATATTTGCTGCCGTCGGGGAACATCGCCCGGCCGGCCTGATCGGCGAGCACGATGTTGAGCCCCCGCGGGGTGTTTTCGAGGATGATGTGATCGGACACGGCGGTGATGTCGGGCTGGTCCTGCCACGCCTGCCGCAGGCTGGCGGCCGCCAGGGCGTAGTCCTGTTCCCGTTGGGCGTCGGTCTTTTCCTTGCTGTAGGTATTGGCCTCCTGGCCGAGGTTGGGGTCCTGCGCATGGTCCTTGGCGGCGCGGTCGATCGCGGCCTGCAGCTCGGCCGGGGTCAAGGGCTTCAGATAGTCGCGATTGGCGCTCCCGTTGCGCGGGAGGATCCCCGAAAGATTTGCGCCCGGCAGAATATTGAAGGCGTTCTGGACTGAACTCGCGGCCTGGTTGAGCTTTTCCTGGTCCTGGATCGAAAAACTGAGCAGCATGACGAAGAACGCCATCAGCAGCGACATCAGATCGGCGAAGGACACCACCCAGGCGCTGCCATGACCGCCGCCGCCATCGGCATGGCCGCGACTGCCGCCGAATCGGAGCTTTGCGGGCATCAGGCGGCCTCGTGCAGGAATTCTCGCCTCGTGTGCAATGGCAGGTAGCTCGCCAGTTCGTCGCGGATGGTTGCCGGGTTGCGGCCTTCGCGGATCATCACCAGCGCTTCGATGACGAGGGTGCGGTTGGTGCCCTCCTCTTCGGCGCGATTGGCGAGCTTGTCGGCGATGGGGAGGGCAAAGACGTTGGCGAGCACTGCGCCATAGAGCGTCGTCAGCAGCGCGATGGCCATGCCCGGGCCGATCTTTTTGGGGTCGTCCATGTGGCCGAACATCGACACCAGGCCGATCAGCGTGCCGACCATGCCCATGCCGGGAGCGGCTTCGCCGAAGGCCTTGAAGATGGCGTGGCCGTGACGGATGCGCTCATAGTCGAGGTCGCGTTCGCGCTCGAGCGAGGCGCGCACCGCCTCGGCCGTGAAGCCGTCGGCGATCATGTGGACGCCGCGCTTAAGGAAGGGATCGGCGACGCGCACCTGGTCGAGGGCGATCGGCCCATGACGGCGCATCGTGTCGGCGATCTCGGCAATCTCGTCGATCAACTCGATCGGCGACACCTTGTGGTAGAACAGCACGCCCTGCACGGCATTGGCGACACCGTGAAAGAATCCACCGAGCGTGTAGCGCGCCATGACCGCCATCGTGCCGCCGCCGATGACCACGACAACGGCCAGAACGCTGAGAAAGCTCATCGGGTTTGAACCCTCGATGAGGATGGCGCCGAACAGCATGGCGAAACCGCCAACGATGCCAATAAGTGTTGCAATATCCACGAAACAGTCCTGACGCACGCACAGGGCGAAAATTGCCCCGCACCGATCCCATCACAAATGCAATAAATCGGCTCTAATCGACGCGGTTAACGCGGCGTTTCGCGTGTGGTCGCCCCGAGGCGGCAAAGCTTCCTTAACCATAAGCTGCAAGGGTTTGTTCACACCGGTCGGCGGTGCGAAGGGACTGCAATTGCGCGGCGTTCTGCCTCCATTTCAACGCTGGGTTTCGGTGCTCGCGATCGCCGTCGGCACCGTTGGGTGTGGCGGTACTGCGGCCCTGGCGCAGGAGCATCCGCGCGAAGCCAGCGCCCCCTTCGTCGACATCGACTGGAGCGTGGCCCTTCGCGGCTCGTACGCCTCAAACACGCTGACCGGCGGCGCGGCCGAGGCGGTCGTTGCGCCCTCCGCGACGCTCACGCGCAACGGCGAGCGGACGCAGACGACATTGACCAGCAGCGGCGCGTTCGCGCTCGACAGCACCGGCGCCCTTCGCGTCGACGAGCTGCGCGTCGGCGGAACGTCAGCCTATGATCTCGACGAATGGACCAAGCTCAGCGGCAGTTTCGATCTGAGCCAGACGCAGTTGCGCCCCAGCGACAGCTCTTTGCCGGCCAACACCGCAATCGCACCGATCGACCTCACCGGCTCGGCGAGCGGCAACGTGACGCGCAACCTCGGGCAGTTCGACCTGACGGGGCGGCTCCGCGGCGAGCGCTTCATCGAGGGCCCGACGACGCTGACGGACAGCTCGACCATCGACAATTCCAACCAGAGCTCCTGGCTGGGCGAAGCCGGATTCCGCCTCGGCTACGAGTTGACGCCCCTGGTCTCGGTGTTCGTCGACGGCAGCGAGAGCTACGAGGCGTTCGATGCGCCGTCGCCGTCGCTTGGCAAATACCTCAACGGCCGGACGACCCAGCTGCGCGGCGGGCTGAGCTACGCCCTCCCGGGGACGCTCTCGGCCGAGGTGTCGGCGGGGCGCGCCTGGTACGACTACACCGACGCCTCGATCAGCGATGCGCCGGGCTGGGTGTACGGCGCGAACGTGACGTTCACGCCCGACGAAACGCTGACGCTGGGCGGGGCGCTCGACAGCAGCATCGGGCCGTCGTCGAACGTTCCGGGCGACACCGATGTCGACTACACGCTCACCGCAACCAGCGGCTACCAGGTCAATCCCTGGCTGAAGCTCAGGGGGACGGCGAGCTATGATCAGACGCTTTCCGTCGGCTCGGGCGACACCGCCTCGGGCTATAGCCTCGGCGCCGGGCTCGACCTGATGACCAGCCGGCACACCGTGTGGACGGCGGACTATCTGTTCGCGCACGACCAGCCGGCGAGCGACCCCGCCAGCGACACCCATACGGTAACGGTCGGCGTTACCTTCAAGCGCTAGACCAGCTTCAGCTTCTTGAGCTCGGCAAGGAACGGACCGGCAATGTCGGGACGGTCGAGAGCAAACACCACATTGGCGGTGAGAAAGCCGTTCTTGGAGCCGCAGTCGAAGACCTTGCCGCTGTATTTGACGCCGGTGAAGGACTGCGAACGGATCAGCACCTGCATGGCGTCGGTGATCTGGATTTCGCCGCCGGCCCCGCGGGTCTGCTCGCTCAGGATCGAGAAAATCTCGGGCTGCAGGATATAGCGGCCCGAAATGAACAGGTTCGAGGGCGCGTCCTTGGGCAGGGGTTTTTCGACCATGCCGGTGATCTTGAAGCCACTGTCCGGCCCCTCGCCGCGGGCGACGATGCCGTAGCTCGAGACATCTTTGGGGTCGACCTCCTCGACGCCGACAATGTTGCCGCCGGTCGTCTCATAGGCTTCCATCATCTGCTTGAGAACGCCCGGATTGGCCTTGAACAGCATGTCGGGCAGCAACAGCGCGAAGGGCTGGTCGCCCACCAGTTCGCGCGCGCACCAGACCGCATGGCCGAGGCCCAGCGGCTCCTGCTGGCGGGTGAAGCTGGTCTGGCCGGCCTGCGGCAGTTCGCGTCCGAGTTCGGCGAGGGCCGCCGATTTGCCGCGCTGCTCGAGGGTATGCTCGAGCTCGTACTGCTTGTCGAAATGGTCCTCGATGACGCCCTTGTTGCGGCCGGTGACGAAGACGAAATGCTCGATCCCGGCTTCGCGCGCCTCATCGACGGCATACTGGATCAGCGGCCGGTCAACGACCGTCAGCATTTCCTTGGGCATGGCCTTGGTGGCCGGCAGGAAGCGTGTGCCGAGCCCGGCGACGGGAAACACGGCGGTGCGTACACGTTTCGACACGGAATGGTCCTCCAGACCAAGGGTTTTTGTAAGGGTCTCTCAACACAGCCTGCATAGCATCCGGGCACTTAACTGGAGATTAGCCAAATGGTGGTTCTTGTAACGGGTGGCGCAGGTTATATCGGCAGCCACATGGCGCTGCGGCTGGGTGACGGCGGCGAAAAGGTCGTCGTGCTCGACAACCTGACCACCGGGTTCGACTGGGCGGTGGACCATCGGGCGACCCTGGTGC
Organism: Devosia sp.; assembly: GCA_025352765.1. Classification (GTDB taxonomy): domain Bacteria; phylum Pseudomonadota; class Alphaproteobacteria; order Rhizobiales; family Devosiaceae; genus Devosia_A. The sequence goes on from JANXSI010000154.1 coordinate 4,193, forward strand.
AGGGCGATGCCGGCGACATCGACTTCGTCAGCAAGGTGATCGCCGAACATGGCATTACCGAGATCGTGCATTTCGCCGGCTCGATCGTCGTGCCGGAATCGGTCGTCGATCCGCTGAAATACTACCGCAACAACACCCAGACCTCGCGCAACCTGCTCGAGGCGGCGGTCAAGGGCGGGGTCGAGCGCTTCATCTTCTCCTCGACCGCTGCCGTCTATGGCATGACTGGCCTCGCGCCGGTCGAGGAGACAACGCCGCTTGCGCCGATGTCGCCCTATGGCCGCAGCAAGCTGATGACCGAGTGGATGCTGGCCGATATCGCCGCGGCGCACCCGATCAAATACGGCGTGCTGCGCTATTTCAACGTCGCCGGCGCCGACCCGCAGAAGCGCTCCGGGCAATCGACGCCGCTGGCGACGCATCTGATCAAGGTCGCCGCACAGACGGCACTGGGTCAGCGCCAGAAGATGGACATCTTCGGCACCGACTATCCGACACCCGACGGCACCTGCGTGCGCGACTACATCCACGTCACCGACCTGATCGAGGCGCATGCTCTGCTGCTCGGGCATTTGCGGGGCGGCGGCGAGTCGATGACGCTCAACTGCGCCTACGGGCAGGGGTTCTCCGTCCGGCAGGTGATCGACACCGTCAAGGCCGTCTCGGGCGTCGATTTCCGCGTCGACGAAGGTCCGCGGCGGGCCGGCGACCCCGCCTCGATCACGGCCACCGGCGAGAAGGTGCGCTCGGCGCTCGGCTGGGTACCCAGGCACGACAGCCTCACCGAAATGGTCTCGAGCGCGCTCGAGTGGGAAAAGTATTTGATCACGCGCAATCGCTGACTCCGCCCTCACGGCGCCATTGTCTTCAGGTTGGAACGTCAATGATGTTCGGTACGGCCCCCCTCTGGCAAATTCTAAGGACTTGGCTGCGCCAAGCCCAAGAATTTGCTTTTCCCCCCGCAAGGGGGGCGATGGGCTCCGTGCTTGTCAGGCCACCGAGGGACACCCTCCCCCTTGTGGGGCGGGTCGGGGAGGGGGTTGCCGCCGTCCTCGTCGCTTTGTTGCTCGGCGCCCCCGCGCAGGCAGAATCCTTCCCGGATTTTCTCCATGCCTTCCGCGCCAAAGCGGTGGCCGCCGGAATCGATCCGGGAGTCTATGACCTCTCGACCGCCGGGCTCACGCCCGATCCGACGATCAAGACGCTGGTCGAGACGCAGCCCGAGTTCACGACGCCGATCTGGGATTATCTCGACAAGCGCATCACCGATCGCCGGGTGTCGAGCGGCCGGGCGGCGATCGAGGCCAATCGCGCCCTGTTTGCGGCGACCGGCAAGCGCTTCGGGGTCGACCCCTATGTGCTCGGCGCCATCTGGGGCATCGAGACCGACTATGGCGCGGTGCTCGACAATCCCAAGCTGATCAAGCCGATCGTCCGCTCGCTGGCGACGCTGGTCTACCAGAAGCGCGGCCGGCTCAAGGCCGACGAGGCCGACTTCATCGCCGCACTACAACTGGTGCAGCGCGGACCGCTCGATGCGCGGCATCTGGTGGGCTCATGGGCCGGAGCGATCGGCCACCTCCAGGTCAATCCGTCCAACGTCGTGGCGCACGGCACCGATGGCGACGGCGATGGCAAGGTGGACCTCCAGAACTCGCTCGCCGACGCGCTGGCGACGAGCGCCAAATTCCTTGTCGATCTCGGCTACGCGCCGGGGGTCGACTGGGGGTTCGAGGTCGCGGTCCCCAAGGGGTTCGACTATCTGCTGGCCGATCGCGAGACGCTGCGGCCGCTCGGCTTTTTCGCCGAGCGCGGGGTCAAGCGGATCAAAGGGCAGCCGTTCGCCGATCTCAGCCTGCCGGTGTTCTTTTATGCCCCGGCGGGCGCCAGGGGGCCGGCGTTCCTGATGACCGGCAACTACCTTGTGCTCAAGGGCTACAATTTCTCCGACAGCTATGCGCTGTCGGTGGCGCATCTGGCCGACCGGCTGAAGGGCGCCGGCGATTTCGTCACCGGCTGGCCGCGCGACACAAAGTTCCCCGATCTCAGCCAGCGCAAGGCGATCCAGGCGGCGCTGATCCGGCTCAAGCTCTATGCGGGCGCCGTCGACGGCCGGCTCGGACCGGTGACGGCAGCGGCCTATGCGAAGTTCCAGGCAAGCCGGGGCGAGGTGGCCGACGGTTTCATCACGCTCCAGGCCTATGAGGAACTGACGGCGGCGACCCAGTAGCCCGCCTTCATTTCGGCGAGAAACGCAGGCATAGTCCTGCCCATGCTCCGCCGCGCCCTCATTCTGCTGTTCATCGCCCTTTTCGCCTTCGGCGACGTCTCGGCCTCGCTGGTGTTCGCGCAGGACGCAACGCAGCAACAGCCGGCGCCCAAGAAGCGCAAGACGATCTTCGACATGCTGTTCGGTAACAACAACGACCAGCAGGAGCAGGTGGCGCCGCCGGCCAAGGTGGTGACCAAGCCCAAGAAGGCGGTCCTGCCGCAGCCGACCAAGCCCGCCATCGCGAAAGCGCCGACGGCGACGCGGCTCGCGGTGTTCGGCGACTCG
>JANXSI010000173.1 GCA_025352765.1 Devosia sp.
CCGCAGAGAGGCTAAAGCGATGCTGGAGTCGGTCGTGCTGACACCACCGGTGAGGTACAGCGAGCTCGTTGGCACGCTGCCGGAAATTCCAGCCCTGCCCGAATCGCTGTTCGATCGGGCGGGTGACCTCTAATGGCCGGCCAGGACGTAACCCGCAAGGTTACAGTGCGCGGCGAGGCTATTGGCCTCGACGAACTCAAGGCCAAGCTGTCGGCCGTCGGCGCGGCACAGGACAGCGTTGCTGTTGCGTCGGCGAGCCAGGAGCGCGCGACGCTCTCGCTCGAGAAAAAGATCAACTCTCTTGAGAAGTCCCTCGACGCCGAGTATCGCGCCCAAAAGCAACTCGAAACAGCGCTCAAGACGATCAACCAAGCGCGCGAGCAGGGCGCGATCTCTCAGATTCGCGCTAACGAACTGTCTACGTTAGCGGCAGCCAAGTTCCGCATTGAGGGCGAGTCCGCGACGAAGGCCGCCGAAGGTATGCGGCTCCTAAAGGAAGTCTCCATCGGCTTTGTAAGCGGACTGGGTGTTGGCCTGCTCACAACCGGCATCGCTGAACTCCCGAACGTCATCGCAGAGACCGTAGACAAACTCGGCAACATCGCGAATGTAGCGCAGACCATCGGCGTCACCACCAAGGCGCTGCAGGAGTTGCACTACGCCGCGCGGTTGAGCGACGTTGAGGTCGGCACGCTCGACGATGCGATGCAGAAGTTCTCGACGAACCTCGCCAAGGATGGCAGCCCGGTCGAGAAGATCTTCAAGGCAAACGACAAGAAGATCACCGGCGACGTTTTCAAAGATCTCCAGACGTACGCCGACCTCATTAAGAACGCGACGAACCAAGAGCAGCGGAACGTTCTCACGGCTGCCGCCTTCGGCAAGTCTGCGCAGGAGATGGGGCGCCTGTTCGACGAAGGCTCCGTTGGCCTTTCGAAGTGGGCCGACGAAGCCGAGCGCGCTGGCGGTGTGATCAGCGATGACAAGATCCAGAAGGCGCGTGCTCTCAACGACCAGATGACTGCGCTCAAGCCGCAACTTGAGGCCGTACAGGCGAACTTTGCCGTTCTCGTCATGCCGGCGGAAATCGCCCTCCTTCAGAGCATGAATGACAAACTGCGTGAAACGCAGTCCATACTCGAGATGATCCAGAAGGGTGATCTTGTCCACGCGGCCGGCGCGGCGGTTATCGACGCAATCGGTCCCGGAAACATCGTGGCCGGCGCGAAAGCCGCAAGCAAGTTCCTGTATGGCACGCAGTCGAATTCTAGCGGCAGCCCCGACGATCGGAGCAGCACCTCTGCGCCGCTCGACATCACGGTTCATGGCGGAAAACCGGGAGGGACGATACTCCCATCCGCCCCCGACGCCTCGGCGGCCAACGCTCTCAAAGCGTACGACCGACTGATCGAGGCCAGCAAGAAACGCACCTTGGCTCTCAACCAGGAGCGCGATGCGCTGTCAGACTCCAGCCTCGCAGCGCAGGCGTCGCGTATCGAGGAGGATCTGCTCAATCAGGCCAAAGCGCTTGGCATCAAGATGTCACCGGCCCGCGTCGCGGCACTGCACGCTGAAGCCGAGGCGCAGGCCGCCGCGAAAGAGGCGCTCGAGGGCGCGCAGATGAATAGCGCCGACGCCAGCCCGATCGACACGATGGGCAAGCAGGTCGACAAGCTCAATGGAATGCTCGCCCACGGCGCGATCTCCTGGCAGACATACGCGAAGGAAGTCGGCAAAGCGGCCGAGGTCTTGGCGAAGGACTACGCCGCTTCGGCCGACGACGTCATCGGCAACCTTGAAAGCATTACCAATGCCGTCGCCGGCCAGGGCAAGCAGGCGTTCGAGATCCATAAGGCTCTGTCGATCGCTCGCGCCGTGGTGTCCGGTGGGGAAGCCATCGTGCACAGCTACAACGCAGGCTCAGCCTTGCCAGGTGGCCCCGTCACGGGCGCGATCTTCGCAGGCATTGCCGCCGCGGCTACCGCCGCGCAGATCGCCTCGATCGCCAGCACAAGCTACTCGAGCAAGAGCGCAACAAACTCGATCTCGGGAAGTACGGCGACCGCGTCAGCCGTAGCAGCAACGCCGCAGGCCAGCCAGACCATCAATTTCGTGGTTCGCGGTAGCGGCATGATCAGCACCGACGACATCGTCGACCAGATGTCGAAGACGATCGCCGACGGCGGTCACCAGAACTTCATTCGAGTGATCAAGGGAGCTTAAGGCTGGCCCTAGACCCCAAAAGGCCCGCCTAGTGCGGGCCTTTTTCATTTCAGGAGTCTTCCTGAAAGCAATGATTAGGACGGCGCTGTGCGTTCTAGCTTGTTCGATTGTTCTTTATGCCAGCGGTCACGTAGGCCGGCCCGTGGGCTTCGATAGTAAGGGTGCCTTTGAAGGTGCCTCGACGACGGCCATCGAAGACGTCGTCATAACTGAAGTAGCCACCAACAACTTGATAAATGCCTCGCGTAACCAAGTGGCGAATCGAGTTGGTAGTGGCGGCCTGTTCGGTTTGGAG
>JANXSI010000179.1 GCA_025352765.1 Devosia sp.
CCGGCGCGTTTTGCCTCCGCATATTCCGCCGCACTGATGGCGACTCCCGCAACCAGGTTCTGGAATGTCTTCCGCCCGAAATGCTCGGGATGGGCCGTAAGCTCTTCTGCATGGCCAGCAAAGCACTCGTAGTGCAGCACTGCCGCCGCGGCGATCTCGATCGCTGGATAGCTCGGCAGCGTCACCTGCTCAATGACCGCGCCCAGATCCGACAGCGTCGACGCCGCCGCGTCCATGGTTGCGACGATCCTCGGATCGACCTGCGGATCGACCGCGAACCAGTCTCGCGCGTAGGCGATCCGCAACCCGGAAATGTCCTTGCCACAGGAGGCCGCTGCCGACCCGGCGCCGGTGCGTCCGGCGATGACGTCGAGGGTCAGCGCCGCTTCGAGCGTCGTCGCACTCACAGGCCCCACATGGTCCATGCTCGGCGACATGGCGAGGACGCCGTCCTTGGGCACCATGCCCCAAGTCGGCTTCAGCCCCACGACCCCGCAGTAGAACGCCGGGCCGCGCACCGAACCGCCGGTATCGCTGCCGATGCTGGTGCGCAGCAGACCGCCGGCGACGGCCACAGCGCAGCCCGAGGACGACCCACCGGTAATGTGCTCGAGGCTCCAGGGATTGCAGGCGGGTGGATAGAGCGTGTCATAGGCCGGCCCGACCGTACCCCATTCATAGGTGGCGAGCTTGCCCACGATCACCGCCCCGGCCGCCAGCAGCCGATCGACGACGACTGAATTGACGGAGGGAACGTTGGTTTCGCGACCCTTCGATCCACAGGTGGTCGGCACCCCCGCCACGTCGATCATGTCCTTGAGGGCGATCGGAATACCGTGCAGCGGTCCCCGATCCATGCCGGCTGCAAGGTCGGCATCAGCGCGTTTCGCATCGTCGAGCGCTCGCTCCGCGGTGACCCTGTAGAAGCTGAGATAGGTCGGGTCGCGCTCGGCAATGCGCTCGAGCACAGAACGGGTCAGCGCGACCGATGTCAGCGACCCATCGCGCAGCCGCTGTCCAGCCTCCCGGATTGAGAGGTCGGCGACGCTGGACGCCACAGAAGCAACATCAGGAAGGGCCGTGGAGAGGCCGCTGATGCCGTCGCGCATCCATGATGCGATGCCATAGACGCTGTCGCGCTCGTCGGCCGAAAGCGCGAGACCGTGCTCCGCGAGGCGCGCCTCGAATTCGAGCTGGCGCAGGTCGGGTCGCTCCGGCTGGGCCACCATTTTCTCCATCTATGCGGCCGCTTCGATCCGGGCGCCGCTCGTCTTGTCGAACAGGTGGCAGGCGGCGGGCGCGATATTGACCCGTACCGTATCGCCGATCTCGGCGCGATAGTCCTTGGTGGTCTTGATCGACACCAGCTCGCCTGCGACCCGCATCGAGATCATGGTCGCCTCGCCGAGGAGTTCGACCGAGTAGATGTCGGCAGTAATCTGCCCGCCGGCCGTCGCGAGCGATGCGTCCTCGGCCCTGAAACCGAGCGTCACCGGGCCTCGCGCCGCGCGCGTTAGCCCCTCGACACGGATGTTCTCGCCGGTGAAGACGCCGTCGGCGACGTCGCCGGGAATGAGGTTCATTGCCGGCGATCCGATAAAACCGGCGACAAAGGTATTCGCCGGCCGATCGTAGATCTGCATCGGCGTTCCGACCTGCTGCACGACGCCCTTGTTCATCACCACCACACGGTCGGCAAGCGTCATAGCCTCGATCTGGTCGTGGGTGACGTAGATCGTGGTGGTTTTGAGTGTGTGGTGCAGGTTCTTGATCTGCGCCCGCGTCGACACGCGGAGCTTGGCATCGAGGTTGGAAAGCGGCTCGTCCATCAGAAAGGCGTTGGGCTCCCGCACGATGGCGCGAGCCAGCGCCACACGCTGCCGCTGCCCGCCCGAGAGGGCGGCAGGCCGGCGTTGCAGGAAGTCGTCAAGTTCAACCATTGCCGACGCCTTCATCACCCGGGCATGATGCTGGTCCTGCGGGATCTTTCTGACGCGCAGCGGGAACCGGATGTTCTCGTAGACAGTCATATTGGGGTAGAGCCCGTAGCTCTGAAACACCATCGAGATGTCGCGGTCCTTGGGCTCGAGCTTGTTGACCAGTCGGTCGCCGATCCAGATCTCCCCTTCGGTGATCTCCTCAAGGCCCGCGATCATCCGCATAGTCGTGGTCTTGCCGCAGCCCGACGGACCGAGCAGCACGAGAAATTCCTGGTCGGCGACATCGAGGCTCAGATTGTCCACGGCGACGAAATTGTGCCAGCGGCGCGAAATGTTCTTGAGCTGAATACGGGACATTGTTCGCCTCTTATCCTTTGACCGCGCCGGCCGTAAGGCCCGAGACGATCTGGCGTTGAAAAAACAGCACGAGAATGAACAGCGGCACCGTCGCCGACACCACGGCCGCCACCGCGTACATGACGTTGCCCGACTGGTAGATCGAACTCATGAAGCTCTGGATCTTGGGCACCATGGTCTGGTTGTCCTGGTTGAGCAGCATGGCCGTCACGGTGAAGTCGTTGTAGGCGAGGAGGAAACTGAAGAGGCCGGTGGTGATGACGCCCGGCCACATCACCGGGATGATCACCCAGCGGAACGCCTGGAAGCGTGTACAGCCGTCGACCATGGCGCTCTCGTCGAGGTCCTTGGGGATCGACAGGAAGAACGAGTGCAGCATCCACAGCGTGAACGGCTGGTTGATCGCCACTAGAACGATGATCGCCGTGGGGAGATACCCCCAGATGTTGAGCTCGAAGAACGGCAGCAGGTAGCCCGAGACCAGCGTGATGTGCGGCATGGCGCGAAACACCAGGGCGACGATCAGCAGCCAGAACGAATAGCGGTGTCCCGAGCGCGCCAGCGCGTAACCGCCGAGCGTGCCGAACACCAGCGAGATGATGACGACGAAGAACGTCACGATCCCGGTGTTGATGACGGCGTGCCAGAAGCTGTTGGTGACCCAGGCACCGTAATAGCCCGCCCCGGTGAAGCTCGAGCCGGTCTGCTCGATGGTCTTGGGACCGAAGATCGCGCTCAGCCAGCTCAGGCGCGAGAAGAAATCGGCCTCGACCTTGAACGACCCCCACACCGTCCACAAGAACGGAAAAGCGGCGGCGATTAGCCAGAGCACGAGAAACGCCGTCGACAGGGCGGCGAGCGGCAGGGGCCGGCGTACGGAGGAACTCATGGATCAGGCCGCCTTGCGGTTGAATTCGCGCCAGGTGCGGATCAGCACCGGCATGAGCAGGATCACCACCCCGATGATGGTGAGCACCGAGGTCGCCGCGGCGGAGCCGAAGAGCTGCGCGTTCTGCCCATGGAGGTCCGCGAAGATGCTCGAACTCAGCGACGAGGCATTGGCGGAGGCATTGAAACCCACGATCGGCTCGAACACCCGGAAATTGTCCATCAGCTGCACCAGCGCAACGAAGGTGGCGAGCGGCGCCAGCGCCGGCACCACGACGAAGCGGATGCGCTCCCAGCGGCTGGCCCCATCGACCATGGCCGATTCGAGCGTGTCCTGCGGCACGGTCTGCAGACCCGCGTAGAACACCACGAACGAGAACGGCGCGTTGGTCCACACGCCGTAGGTCAGCAACGTCGCCCAGGTCAGCACCGGCGATGCCTTGAGGTAGAGGTTCGGATCGTTGAACAGCAGTTGCAGATTGGCGCCGATGACGCCGTTGGAGTCGATCATCCAGTAGAGGATCAGCGAGCCGACCAGCGGCGTGATGATCATGGGCAGCAGCGAAAAGAAGATCACCGGTCCCTTGAGCAGCCGCGGCAGCCCGTTGACGCCGAGCGCAATCAAAAAGCCCAAGAGCATCGCGAGCGGCGTCACGACGAACGTGTAGGTCAGCGTGAAGGACAGCGCCCGGTAGAACGGCAAGGCATAGATGCGGCTCGCCACATCGCCCAAACCGGTGCTTGCCGCGAGGATCGCACCGATCTCGCCGACTGCGAGGTGCGATCGGTTGAGGTAGGTGCCCAGGCCGTTGAACTTGCCCAGTGGCTCCTTCTGGTCGAGCTCCGCGGTCGCGGCCGGATCCACATGGGTGTCCTTGCTGCAGCCGAAAGGCGTGCAGCTTTCGACGGTCACCAGCACCTTGTCATGGGCGACATACAGCGACTGCACGGCCACCGACAGGACCGGCAGGGCGATGAACAACAGCATCGCAAGGGCCGAGGGGAGGAAGAACCAGAAGAATGTCCGGTGCGGCAAGCCGTTTCTCCTGAAACCAAAAGGCGGATGAAAAGAGAGGGCCAGCTTGCGGCTGGCCCTCCACATGAGTCCAGTCGTTAGCTGAGGAAGCCGCCTTCTTTGGCCGCCGCGGCATAGGCCGCGCCGATGTCTTCGAGCGTCTTCTTGGCGTCCTTGCTGCCCTTGAGGAAGTCACCGATCTCGTCGCTGAGCGCGGTATGCAGCAGGCCCATATAGGGCAGCATCGGGTACGGCTTGGCATTGCCGCTGGCGGTGGCGATCACGCCCACGGCCGCAGCACCGGGAACGAAGCCCTTGATCAGCCACGGGGCGACGTCGGGGTTCTTGGTCGCCACTTCCGGCCGG
>JANXSI010000242.1 GCA_025352765.1 Devosia sp.
CCGCAGACAATCGGTTGGCGTGGATGTTGGCGGCGTGATTGTCGGCGGCGGTGCGCCGGTCGTGGTGCAATCGATGACCAATACCGATACCGCCGACATCGACGCGACGGTCAATCAGGTGACTCAGCTCTGGCGAGCAGGGTCCGAGCTGGTGCGCATCACAGTCGACCGCGACGAGGCGGCGGCCGCTGTGCCACACATCCGGGATAAGCTCGCGGCGCGTGGATCAACGTGCCGATCACTGGCGATTTCCACTATATCGGCCACAAGCTGCTGACCGATCATCCGGCGGCCGCCGAGGCGCTGGCCAAATACCGCATCAATCCGGGCAATGTCGGGTTCAAGGCCAAGCGCGACACGCAGTTCTCGACGCTGATCGAATTGGCGCTGCGCTGGAACAAGCCGGTTCGTATCGGCGTCAACTGGGGCTCGCTCGACGAGGAGCTGCTGACCAGGCTGATGGACGAGAACGCCGGCTCTTTGGCGCCGATCTCGGCCGCGGCCGTGCAGCGCGAAGCGATCATCCAGTCGGCCCTGCTTTCCGCGCAGCGCGCCGAGGAGATCGGCCTGCCGCGCAACCGCATTATTCTTTCGACCAAAGTGTCGGACGTGCAGAACCTGATTGCTGTCTACCAGGATCTCGCGGCCCGCTGCGACCACGCGCTGCATCTGGGCCTCACCGAGGCCGGCATGGGCACCAAGGGCATCGTCGCCTTCTCATGGTTTCTAGACAGTCAATCTAAGGCAACGCTCAACCATAAAGCGCGCGCTATGTACATCTCACCTGCACCCCGGCAGCCATCGAGACCCGCGATAGTCAGGCTATGGACCTGCGCCCAACGTGGGGCCCGCCCTACTAACTGAGCTCAACAGGTTGGCGCACTGAACGGCGTCGAGACCCCGCGCCGATTTACAGAATGTTGAAAATCCTGCCACTGCACCCGAGCATCGCAGCCGCACTAACGCAGCCGCAGACTAGCCGCCGCGATGGGCGAGTAGCTGTCGCACCGTTGTCCACTTCATCCGAGGGTACCGATCTTTGTCGAGCGGTTTGAGCTTGGCCCTGCCGGTAAACATGTTGTGCAGATATTGCATCTGCTGGAACCGCGGGAACTCCTCGGTCTCACTCGACGGGTTAGCGGTCCGCACCGACTGTATCGCCGCTGCCATTTCGTCGGTGCTGCCCATATACTGGAGGGTGAAGGTTTCGCCCAACACTTCAGTCGCCAACGCAGCCAGCTGTAACGGGCTCTGCTGGTCACCGGCAATGCGCAGCACCGCAGGCGCGGCGTCATCAAGCGCCGCTTCGGCGGTGTAAGCGCCGACGTCATCCATGGTGGTGAAATCGAGCATCTGATCAGCCTCACCCCAATAGCTGACGCTCCTCGCTTTGAAGTCGAGCAGCGGCATTCCGTACTGCAAGATATCCATGAACATTCCGTTGAGCACCGACGTCGTAGAAATCGGGGCGCTATCTAGGTACCGATGAAACTCGCGGCGGTAGCCGAAATTTCGGTTCTCGGCGTCGTCGAGCTTGGTGAAGTCGGCGGCATAGTCTGACGGGATGAAACGCGGCACTCCGGCGTCGATTGCTGCTTGCACCAACCTCGTCTGGGTACCGACGATCACATCGCCAAGCCCCTGCAATACCGATACCACCACTGACGCGCCGGCCAGCGCTTGGATCACCGCCGACTGATCGGCAAGATCGACCGTAATCGTCTCGACGCCACGATCTGCAAGATCACGGATCGCCTCCGGCTTCGACGATGCGCGAACGAGGCCTCGCACCGTCGCGCCTCGCTCGATCAGGCTGCGGACCACCCTGCCCCCGAGATTGCCGGTGGCACCGGCGACGACGACTCTGCTGGTCATTGACAAACTCCGAGGGAGACAGGGCTAGCTTTGAGATCATACGCGATAGCCGCCTTAACGGCTCACTAGCCAACAGGCCCGCCGCGGCTGAGGCACGATGGAATGGACAGCCCCATCGAAGCGCTTGCCGCGTGCGATGACGCGATGCTGATCGACGCCCGACAGCATATGATTAAACCGTCTGCGAGATCAGGGGCTGCAATCCAAAATTGTCGGTGGGCGCATAGGCCGCATTCGACTGAAAATGCCGCTGTGTGATAGAACGGGTCCCGTTGCTACCGACCTATTCAAGTCCAGCGAGGTCCAAAGCCTCTGCGGCTTTTACCAGGGTTTCCAGGACAGCAATGTGCTCCGGCCCGTTCTTGCCGGCCCCTGTCACCGTGATCATCGTGTGGCCATTCTGCGTTTCAACAACGACTACGTGTGCAGGGTTGATAAATACAGACGTTCCCGCGGGCAGGACCTTCGTCAGTTTGCAGAGAGTCACGATCGCCTCCTATATCGATTAACTGTGGCAGATCACTGCACAAAGTAACACGTTTGGCCAGGTTCGCGTGGTGGGGACCCAGATGTGATCGACCTGTGCAGCAATGACATTCAGGGGGTCAGCTTGATCCCGTTGGGGTCTTCAACGCCTTCCTTTCATTAGTTCGCCAACTGCCTCCTCCAACCGAACGATTATGGCGCCGAGCAAGTCGGCCTGAGTGCCCGCGCCCTCTTGGAGCAGAACCGCTTGAAACTCGCGCAGAGCAGCAAGTTCCTTGCGGATTTCCTTCATGCCAGGCACCAACTCAATGATATTGCCCACAGCGCAATCCTTCTGCTTTCCGCTAAACCCGTGCGAGCGATGGGGCACTCAGTACAACCTCGATTCCGAATGGACGGCTCGTGGCGTCGGCGAGGCGCCTCTGACCCTTTCGGCAGGAATAATAATCGCAACCATCTGTCAGTGCCCCACAATGGTGCCCCTGTTCGCACCGGAAGCAGCTGCAGTTACATGGGCCGGGCTTGCTCACCGGAGGGTCAACCGCCGTAGTTTTCACTAGCTGCTCCAATATGTGTGGCGGCTCCAAAATGTTCCACGGGATCATATCGCGCTTGGAGACCCCACGCTATATTCGTAAAAGAGCAAGCGACCATATTCGATTAGTAGGGCGCCCGCTAACAGCGCGGCACGAAAATCAAAGGCCATGCAAACATGGCTTTCACTCGGGCACAATTTGGGAAGCACTGGCCGACTTTAGGTCCTGCACAGAACGGCGCCGTGCCCATCTGAGAGCAGCAGCCGAGGACCATATCCATGAAGATATCTGATGACGGCACCTTTCCCAGCAGCGTCGGACAAGCTGCGACCCGCCTCACACTTCGACGACCTGATGATTGGCATGTGCACCTTCGCGACGGCACGATGCTCGCCTCAGTGGTCAACTACACGGCAAGGCAGTTTGCGCGGGCGATTGTCATGCCCAACCTAAATCCGCCCATCGCCCGTGTTGCGGCCGCTCGCGGCACTTGAGCCCGCCCTGGACTTCATGCCTTTGATGACCTGCTACCTCACCGAAAGCATTGACGCTGACGAGGTCGAGCGCGGTTTTACAGAAGGTGTCTTTACGGCGTGCAAGCTTTATCCAGCACACGCTACGACCAATTCTGCCCATGGCGTTACGGACATCCGAAAGATCTACCCAGTGCTTGAGGTCATGCAGCGGATCGGTATGCCACTGCTGCTTCATGGCGAAGTCACGGATCGCCATGTCGATATCTTCGACCGGGAGGCCGTCTTCATCGAACGCATCCTTACGGGACTTATCGCGGACTTTCCGGCGCTCAAGGTGGTGTTCGAACACATTACGACGGCTGACGCGGTGGCCTTCGTTGAGGCCGCTGGCCCAAATCTTGCGGCGACAATCACGCCCCACCATCTCGCGATCAATCGCAACGCGATGTTCGACGGCGGAATCCGCCCGCACTTTTTTTGTTTACCGGTCGCCAAGCGCGAAGCACATCGGCTGGTGTTGCGAAGGGCGGCTACGTCTGGTTCCGCCAAATTCTTCCTTGGCACCGATTCCGCCCCTCACACCGTCGAGGATAAAGAGTCCGCCTGCGGGTGTGCCGGCATTTTCAACGCGCCCTTCGCGCTCGAAAGCTACGCGACAGTATTCGACGACGAAGGTGCGCTCGACCGCCTTGAAGCCTTCGCTTCTGAGAATGGCCCGCACTTTTATGGATTGCCGCTCAACGAAAGCTTCATAGCGTTAGAGCGGAGTCAAAATCGCGTTCCAGATAGGATTGAGTTGGTCGGATCGCACATTGTTCCATTCCACGCTGGTGAGGTCCTTCGCTGGTCCCTCGCTGGGGCGGGGTGAGAAGGGAGTGCAGCTGATGATTGTACGACGTAGATCATGGGATATTGTGCTTAGCATATTCCTCGGCGACCAACAGTTCTGATCGACTTCGCAAAATCAGATTGAGAATTTCTAGGTCGTTCAAAACGACGATCGGGTCCTCAAGAAGCGTTTCACGCAATGCATTCTTTAACCAGGCGCTCATCCGGGGATTGCCCAATACAAAGGCAATCTGGGCATCAATCGCCGATTTCGTCGTCAGCCTTGGTGCTTGCGGTCCAGGAACCCTGCTCATCGTTGTCTCCGATCTGGTGAAGGTCTCGCCTGCCCGGGCCTAAGGGTTGCAGCTATTGCATCGACCGGGGTCCGCGGCTGGTTCAGTTGCGACCAATCGTTCCTCCTTGTGGCCGCAAGCTTGGCAAGCGAGAGCCTCGGCCATTATCTCACTCGTCGGCTCGCCGCACCATGCGCAAGGTAGTCCGGGAATGCGCTCGACGACATCGAACCCGGGGTGGTCGCAGTTTGGGCATCGACTAAGAATTCGACGCGTCAAATCGCGGGTTGCGCGCTCGATTGCGGCCATGCGAGTAGGGTTTCGGTGCGCTCGCATATCGGTCTCGACGAATGCGGCGCCACAGCGCTTCACGGATTCCGTCACCGCCGCCTCAAGTTGGGCGGCATCGGTAACATCCTTGTTGAGTAAGATGTCCGGAGCGGGCTTGTTGTCTCGCGAGCCAGAGACGATCAGGCCGTGTCCGGGAAATCCGACGCTCTGCGCAAACTCAAGGGCCGCCCCAAAATCTGACGCGACCGTGTGACCGAAATTGGTCTCGACGGTCTCGTCGAACCCAGCCAGTTCGAGTCCGCAGTCTCGATCTACCAAGAGGACAAGCTCGCGCCCCAGCGCGAGGAACGGGAGGTAAGGATGCGGTCCGAAGCTGCCTTCGCTGGCAAGACCCACGCGTACGGATGGCGCAGACCTGAACCCGGCGGCAATTTTGGCTCGGGCGGCATCGAGCTGAGACCCGGTCCGCTCGACATCCCGACTGAACGTACCGAAGTCATCAGTGTTTATGTCAGAAGCCAGCTGGACGACGAGCCCGAGTTCCTCTCGCAGGATGGGGCCGATGACGCGCTCCTTCTGGTGCATGGAGGTTAGCACCGCGACGACGTCCTGGTAGGGTCCGGCGACCTGACGAAGCATCAGAAATAACCTTCTTGCTTCTTCCGCTCGAGTGAGCCCCCGTCTTCGCCGTCGTTGATGCGACCTTGCCGCTCCGACGTCATGGAAGCGTGCGTTTCCAGGACAACAGCTCCCAGGTCCGCCGCCTCTGAGAGAATTGCTCCCGTTACCGGCCAGCAGCCCAGCGTCCGGAAGCGCACAGTGCGCATAACCGGTCTCTCGTCCCCGACGAATCTCATACGCGGCGCTTCGTCGACAACCACCAAGGAGCCGCCACGCTCGACTACGGGGCGAGGTCTGGCGAAGTACAGCGGCGCCAGTTCTATCTTTCGCCAAAGAGCATAGGCTAGAATATCGTTTTCGGTCCAGTTCGATAGCGGAAACACGCGAACCGTTTGACCTAAGGAAGTCCGGGTGTTGAAAAGGTTCCAGAGTTCAGGTCGTTGCTGTCGGGGGTCCCAGCCATGACTTGCACTGCGGATCGAGAAGATCCGTTCTTTGGCTCTCGACTTTTCTTCGTCGCGTCTCGCTCCGCCCAAGATGAAGTCATAGCCACCTGCATCAAGTGCCGACTTCAGTGCCTCGGTTCGCATGATGCGGGTGTAGTGCTCGCCGTGGTCGAATGGATTGATCCCTTGCCGGCGGCCGTCTTCATTGGCGTAGACGATAAGGTCAAGTCCATGGTCGCGTGCGAAGGCATC
>JANXSI010000288.1 GCA_025352765.1 Devosia sp.
CCGAAGGCCGCGAATACGCCGAGCCCGAGTGGTACGTCGACATCTGGCTGACCATCGTTTGGGTCGCCTATCTGATCATGTTCCTTGGAACGCTGGTGAAGCGCAAGGAACCGCACATTTACGTCGCCAACTGGTTCTATCTGTCCTTCATCGTGACGATCGCACTGCTGCACGTCGTCAACAACCTCTCGATGCCGGTGTCGATCTTCGGGGCCAAGAGCTATTCGGCCTTCTCGGGCGTCCAGGACGCTTTGACCCAATGGTGGTACGGCCACAATGCCGTAGGCTTCTTCCTTACCGCCGGCTTCCTTGGCATGATGTACTACTTCATGCCCAAGCAGGCCGGCCGGCCGGTGTTCTCCTACCGGCTGTCGATCATCCACTTCTGGGCTCTGATCTTCATCTACATCTGGGCCGGTCCGCATCACCTGTTCTACACGGCGCTCCCCGACTGGGCGCAGACACTTGGAATGGTGTTCTCCATCATGCTGTGGATGCCCTCATGGGGCGGCATGATCAACGGCCTGCTCACCCTTCGTGGCGCGTGGGACAAGATCCGCACCGATCCCATCATCCGGCTCATCGTGATCTCGCTGGCCTTCTACGGCATGTCGACCTTCGAGGGTCCGGTCATGTCGATCAAGGCGGTCAATGCCTTGTCGCACTACACCAACTGGACCATCGGACATGTCCACTCGGGCGCGCTCGGTTGGGTCGGCATGGTCTCGTTCGCCGCCATCTACTTCATGGTGCCCAGGCTCTGGGGGCGTGAACAGCTTTACTCCCTGCGCATGGTCAACTGGCACTTCTGGCTCGCGACACTTGGCATCGTCGTCTACGCCTCGGTCATGTGGGTTGCCGGCATCACGCAGGGCCTGATGTGGCGCGAGTACAACGACCAGGGCTTCCTCGTCTATTCGTTCGCCGAGGTCGTGGCCACCATGCATCCCTACTACATCATGCGGCTGCTCGGCGGCTTGCTCTACCTGTCGGGCATGTTCGTCATGGCCTTCAACATCTGGATGACCATCAGGGGCCGCGTGCGGACCGAAAGGCCATTCGTCGCTGCCACCACCCACCTCACGCCGGCCGAGTAAGGAGCGCAAAATGACTCTTCTGGACAATCATAAAGTCAT
Source organism: Devosia sp. (assembly GCA_025352765.1). Classification (GTDB taxonomy): domain Bacteria; phylum Pseudomonadota; class Alphaproteobacteria; order Rhizobiales; family Devosiaceae; genus Devosia_A. The sequence goes on from JANXSI010000288.1 coordinate 1,137, forward strand.
CGAGCGCAACGTCACCTTGCTGCTGGTCCTGTCGCTTCTAGTCGTCTGTGTGGGCGGCATCGTTGAAGTGGTCCCGCTGTTCTTCTTCAAGAACACCATCGAGAAGGTGGCCGGCATGCGGCCCTACACGCCTCTCGAACTCGCCGGCCGCAACATCTATGTGCGTGAGGGCTGCTATACCTGCCACTCGCAGATGATCCGGCCGCTGCGTGACGAGGTCCAGCGCTACGGGCACTACTCGCTGGCGGCCGAGTCGATGTATGATCATCCGTTCCAGTGGGGCTCGGAACGCCAGGGCCCGGATCTCGCCCGGGTCGGCGGCCGCTACTCCAACGACTGGCAGGTCGAGCATTTGACCAATCCACGCTCGGTGGTTCCGGAATCGATCATGCCGACCTACGGCTATCTCGCTAGAACGCCGCTCGCCGACGACTACATCGCCGACGATCTCGTTGCCAACGCACGGGTTGGTGTGCCGTACACCGCCGACATGATTGCCAAGGCCAAGGACGACGTTGTGGCCCAGGCCAGTGTTGATGGCGACAAGTCGGCACTGCTGGCGCGCTATCCCAAGGCGAGGTCCGAGGATTTCGACGGCAACCCGATGCAGGTCACCGAAATGGACGCGCTGGTCGCGTACCTGCAGATGCTGGGGACGCTCGTCGACTTCAAGAACTACGATGAAAACGGCAACAACCGCTAGGGGATGGTGATGCCCGAATTTCTGAACTTCGAAACCTTGCAGCACTTCGCCGACCAGTTTGGGCTCGTCTACATGACGGTGATCTTCAGCGGCATCGTGCTGTTCCTGCTGCGGCCCAAGGCCAAAGCCAATGCGCGGGATGCGGCCAGCATACCGCTTCATGACGACGCCCCCCGGAGTTGAGGCAGATGGACCATCCAGAAATCGACGAAACGACCGGCATCACGACCACCGGTCACGAATGGGACGGCATCAAGGAACTGAACAATCCTCTGCCGCGCTGGTGGCTGTGGACCTTCTACGGGTGCATCGCGGTCGGGCTGACCATCTCGGTGCTCTATCCGGCCTGGCCGGTCATCGACGGCGGCACGAAGGGCCTGTTGGGCTACTCCACCCGCGGCGACCTCGCCAAGGACATGACGTCGGCGACGACGGCGCAGAGCGCCAACATTGCCAAGATCGCGGCGACGCCAGTCGCCGAGATCGCCGCCAACCCCGAGCTAGCACGCTACGCAATGGCGGGCGGCGCCGCAGCGTTCAAGGTGAACTGCATCCAGTGCCACGGCACCGGGGCCGAAGGCGGCGTCGGCTACCCCAACCTCAACGACGACGAATGGCTGTGGGGCGGTTCGGTCGACCAGATCTATCAGACCCTCACCCACGGCGCGCGCGATCCAAACGATCCGGACACGCACATGAACATCATGCCGAACTTCGGCACGGACGCGCTGTTGACGCCTGAGCAGATCGGCACCGTGGCGCCTTATGTCGCTTCGCTGTCGGGCCTCGAGGGCGGCAAGAACACTCCGGAAGGGGCACAGATCTTCGCCGACAATTGCGCGGCGTGCCATGGCCCCGATGGCAAGGGCATGACCGACCTCGGTGCGCCGGACCTGACCGACAAGATCTGGCTCTACAAGGGCTCGCTCGATGCCATCGTCGCCCAGATCAACCATCCGCGGCACGGCATGATGCCGGCTTGGGGCGTTCGCCTTGGCGATGCCACGGTCAAGGAACTCGCCGTCTATGTGCACGGGCTGGGCGGCGGCAAGTAGCCCACGGTTTGACCAGGATCAACTGACGGCGCGGGCGGATTGCTAGGGTAGCATTCCGCCTGCAAGGGAATTTGAGAATGCTTGACACGTCAGACGCCAGCTCGCCCGTAGCGGCCCGCTACGATGTCGAGCCGGTCAATTCCAAGAAGCGGCGCGAAAAGCTCTACGCACCCCGCAAGAAGATCTTCCCGCGGCGCACCAACGGCACCTTCCGTCGCCTCAAGTGGATCGTCATGGGCATCACGCTCGCGATCTACTACCTGGTGCCCTTCCTCCGCTGGGATCGCGGCCCGTACGCGCCGAATCAGGCCGTGCTGGTCGATCTCGCCGCGCGCCGGTTCTATTTCCTCTTCATCGAAATCTGGCCGCAGGAATTCTACTATGTGGCCGGCCTCTTGGTCATGGCCGGTGTCGGCCTGTTTCTGATCACCTCGACGGTGGGTCGCGCCTGGTGCGGCTATGCGTGTCCGCAGACCGTCTGGGTCGACCTGTTTCTGGTCGTCGAGCGCGCCATCGAGGGCGATCGCAACGCCCGCATGAAGCTCGATGCCGGCCCCTGGACCCTCGACAAGGTCTGGAAGCGGGTGGCCAAGCACAGCACCTGGGTGGTGATCGGCATCGTCACCGGCGGCGCGTGGATCCTCTATTTCGCGGATGCACCGACGCTCATCGCGCAGGTTTTCACGCTCCAGGCGCCGATGGCCGCTTACGCCACGATCGGTCTCCTTGCCGCCACGACCTACACGTTCGGCGGCATCATGCGCGAGCAGGTCTGCACCTACATGTGCCCTTGGCCGCGCATTCAGTCGGTCATGCTCGACGAGAACTCGCTGACCGTCACCTACAACGCCTGGCGCGGCGAGCCGCGCACCGCGCACGCCAAAAAGGCGATCGCCCAGGGCAAGGCCGTCGGTGATTGCGTCGACTGCAACGCCTGCGTCGTCGTCTGCCCC
>JANXSI010000313.1 GCA_025352765.1 Devosia sp.
CGACCGACCGCGATTGGCAAGCTACTCGACCGTCACCGACTTCGCGAGATTGCGCGGCTGATCGACGTCCGTGCCCATGAACACGGCGGTGTGGTAGGCGAGCAACTGCACCGGGATCAGCGCCAGGATCGGCGCCACAAAGCTCAGCACCTTGGGAATGACGATGGTCTCGGCGACGCCGTGGCCGATGTGCTTTGCGCCGTCCTCATCCGTAACGAGGATGATCTGGCCGCCGCGCGCCGCGACCTCCTGCATGTTGGAGAGGGTCTTTTCCATCAACTCGTCCGACGGCGCGACCACGATCACCGGCATGGCCTCGTCGACAAGCGCGATAGGGCCGTGTTTCAGCTCGCCTGCCGCATAACCTTCCGCGTGGATGTAGCTGATTTCCTTGAGTTTTAATGCGCCTTCCATGGCGACCGGGAACATCGCGCCGCGTCCGAGGTAAAGCACGTCCTTGGCCTTGCTCAGCCCCTTGGCGATCTTTTCGATCTGCGCCTCGGTGTTGAGCGCCGCCGAAACCGCGGCCGGCAACGCCACGAGCGCGTGCACGAGCTCGGTCTCCCGCGCGCGGTCGATTGTACCGCGTGCGACGCCCGCCGCGATGACGAGGCTCGCGAGCGCCGTGAGCTGCGCCGTCAGCGCCTTGGTCGAGGCGACGCCGATCTCGGGACCGCAAAGCGTCGGAAACACCACGTCGCTTTCGCGCGCGATCGTCGATTCCGGCACGTTGAGCAGCGAGGCGATGTGCTGCCCCTCCCGCGCGCAATAGCGCAGCGCCGCAAGCGTGTCGGCGGTCTCGCCGGACTGCGAGATCAGGAGCGCGAGGCCACCCCGCTCGAGCGGAGGCTCGCGGTAGCGGAATTCGGAGGCCACATCGACATCGACCGGCAACCGCGCATAGCGCTCGAACCAGTACTTTGCGATCAGCCCGGCGTAGTAGGCGGTACCGCAGGCCGAAATGGTCAGCCGGGTGAGCGAGGCGAAATCGAACGGCAGCGTCTCGCGCAGCGCCACGCGCTCGGCGCCCATGTCGACGTAGTGGCTGAGCGTGTGCGAGATGGTCTCGGCCTGCTCGTAGATTTCCTTGGCCATGAAATGGCGGTGGTTGCCCTTGTCGACCATCAGGGCCGAAGCCTGCGACACCAGCATCTCGCGCCGGACGATCGCGTCGGCGCCGTCGCGGATGGTGACGCCATGCGGCGTGATCACCGCCCAGTCGCCGTCGAGCAGATAGCTGAGGCGCGAGGTGAAGGGCGCAAGCGCCATCGCGTCGCTGCCAAGATACATTTCCGTCTCGCCATAGCCCACCGCCAGCGGTGCGCCATGCCGTGCCGCGATCAGCAGCCGGTCGTGGCCCTTGAACATGAAGGCGAGCGCAAAGGCACCGCGCAGGATCTTCAGCGTCCGGCCGACCGCCATTTCCGGGTCGAGCCCGCGGTCGATCTCGCGCGTCACCCACAGCGCCACCGACTCCGTGTCGGTCTGCGTCTTGGGCAGGTAGCCGTCCTTGGCGAGATCGGCGAGCAGTTCGCGGAAATTCTCGATGATGCCGTTGTGGACCACCGCGACCTTGTCGGTCGCATGCGGATGGGCGTTGCCCTCGGTCGGCGCGCCATGCGTCGCCCAGCGGGTGTGGCCGATGCCGATATTGCCCGCGAGCGGATCGATGCCAAGCTTGGTCGCGAGATTGCCGAGCTTGCCCTCGGCCCGCCGCCGGTCGATGAAACCGTGATCTAGTGTTGCCACGCCAGCGCTGTCGTAGCCACGATATTCGAGCCGCTTCAGCGCTTCAACGAGGCGCGGCGCGACCGGTTCGATGCCGATGATTCCGACGATCCCGCACATCAGCTCTTCCCCTTCGCCGCCTGTTTGAGCGCCTGCTTGGCCAGTGCCTTTTCTTTGAGTTTGGGCGCGTAGCCGGCCTTGTTCTCCTGGCGCGCGCGGCCGAAGGCCAGGGCGTCCGCGGGGACGTCGTCGGTGATGACGCTGCCCGAGGCCACGTACGCGCCGTCGCCGACGCTGACCGGTGCAACCAGCGATGAATTGGAGCCGATGAAGGCATTCGAGCCAATCACCGTCTGGTCCTTGTTCACCCCATCATAGTTGCAGGTGATGGTGCCGGCCCCGATGTTGGTCTTTTCCCCGATCGTCGCATCGCCCAGATAGCTCAGGTGCCCGGCCTTGGTGCCGGCGCCGATGGTCGACTTCTTGACCTCGACGAAATTGCCCAGGTGCACGTCGGCGCCGAGGTCCGCGCCGCCGCGGATGCGGGCAAACGGCCCGATAGTGGCGCCCTGCCCGATCCTGGCGTCCTCGATGTCGCAGAACGATCGGATCTCGACATTGTCGGCGATCCGCACGCCCGGGCCGAATACGACGTTGGGCCAGATGGTGACGTCGCGTCCGATCGCGGTGTCGTAGGAGAAATGCACCGTGGACGGGTCCCTGAGCGTCACGCCGGCCGTCATGAAGTCGTCGCGGCGCAATTCCTGGAACTGCATTTCAGCCTGCGCGAGCTTGCGCCGATCGTCGACGCCGATCACCTCACCTGCATCGGCGATGGTGTATTCGACGCGGCGCTTGTCGGCGTTCGCCAGTTCGATCGCGTCGGTGAGGTAGAACTCACCCTTGGCATTGGCATTGCCGATGCGGTCGATGACCGAGGCGAGCGTTGCGCTCTTGAAGCCCATGATGCCGGAGTTCACCAGCCCGATAGTGCGTTCGGCATCGGTCGCGTCCTTGTGCTCGCGGATCGCCAGCAAGCGCTCGCCATCAGTGAGCAGCCGTCCATAGCCGGTCGGATCGGCCGGCTCGAAGCCGACGACCACGATATCGGCGCCGGCATCGAGCTTGGCGACGATGGTTGCAACCGTCGCCGGGCTGACGAGCGGCGTATCGGCATAGAGGACGATGACGTTGCCGGTGGCCGACTCGAACGCAACGCGCGCCTGCTTGACCGCATGTCCGGTGCCGAGCCGCTCGGTCTGGGTAAAGATGGCGGCATCGGCCGCAACGGCCGTGACCGCGGCGCTCACCGCCTCGTGCCCCGGCCCAACCACGACGGCAATGCGTCCGGCACCGGCCGACAGTGCGGCACGAACCGCATGCGCCACCATTGGCAGCCCGCCAACAGGGTGCAGGACCTTGGGCGTCGCCGACCGCATGCGGGTGCCTTCCCCCGCCGCCAGAATGATCGACACCAGATCAGCCATGCTTGCTCCGTTTTCCACCCGAGAACTCGCCTTATTGTATGGCAGCAACGTGTTGGTAATCCATTACATCGCCGCGGTGGTAAACTTATGTCGGGCGCCGTGATTCGTAACGGCTGGCGGGGCTTGATTTGGCGAAGTCGGTGGACCAGTTCCAGGCGAAGGACGTTACGTTCTGGGGCGTCTTTGCGCTGCTGGTCTGGGCTGTTGCCATCCTCTCGGGAACCGTTTCGGCCCTGATTCCCAGCGGCGTCCTGGGTGGCCTGCACGTCTCCCGGCTCGACGGCGCCAATATGAATCAGTTGCGCAGCCAGGTCGCTGATCTGCAGTCGCGGACCGCCGATCTGAGCCAGCAGAACGCAATCCTGCTGCAGCGCGTCGGACTGAACGAACAATCGAATGGCGAGATCACCCGGCGCGTCGGCTCCTTGGAAGTCACCGTGCCGCAACTGGTCGAAGCGCTGAATTCGGCGCCCAGCGTCGATCGCGGCGCGGTCACCGCCTCGACTGGCACGAAGCCGGTGACGAGCTTTGATGCCGATGGCGGCTCGGTGAGCTTCACGACGACGCCGATGGCGGGCGTCAAGACCGCATCGCCGGCGACGATGCAGCCGATGCCGCGGGCTCTCGGGCCCGACGTCGCTACCCCGGACGCCGGTGCCTTCGGCATCGCGCTCGGGCCCCCGATCGACGAGAACGAAGCGCAGGACGCCTGGCAGGGCGTCAATGCCCAGGTCGGCACGCTGCTGCTTGGGCTGGCCCCGATTCTGGGAACCGTCGAAGGCGGAAGCGGCCGGCGCCTCGTGGTGGGGCCGCTCAATACCGAAGCCGAGGCCCGCGAACTGTGCGGGCGGATGGCGAAAGTCGGCATTGCCTGTGCGAGCGTGGCGTTCATCGGCGATCCGCTGCCTCTGCTCAACTGAGCTGCGGATCGCCTCCGTGCGCGGTGCCAGCGACGCGCTGGCCGGGCCTTAGAACTCGCTCCATTCCTGCTTCAGCGCGGTGTTGCCGCTGGTCTGTGGCGACCTGACGGCGGACTTGCTGCGTGCCGGCGGGGCCGGCTTGCGGGCCGGTGCCCTCGCGGCGCCCGAACCCTGCCCAGCCATGATGAACACCTCGACGATGCGATCGAGTTCGTTGGCCTGCCCCTCGGTCTGCTCG
>JANXSI010000324.1 GCA_025352765.1 Devosia sp.
CGTTCCTCAGCTCGGCCGTGCTCGAATTCTTCGCCGCGCTGGGCGTTGCCGGCGTCGCCCTCTATGTCGGGCTCACCTTCCTTGATCTCATCCATCTGCGCGGCGCCGTGCCGTTGACCTTCGAGGCCGGGTTGTTCTGCCTGCTGATGGCACCCGAAGTCTATCAGCCACTCCGGCTGTTGGCCGCCAACTACCACGACCAGGCCTTTGCCAAGGCCGCCGTCGCCGAGGTCGCCGCCCAGCTCGGCGAACTCCCCGTCGTCGCAGCGCACACGCCGGCCCCCGTCGAACCTGCCCGGGAGCTCACCGGCCCCGCCGCCCTCACGCTGTCGCATGTCGGTATCACCACCCCCACGGGCCGTCCCGCCATCATCGACGCCGAGCTGACGCTTCGCCCCGGCGAGCACATCGCCATCCTCGGCCAAAGCGGCGCCGGCAAATCCACCCTGCTCGAGGCCATCGCCGGTCTACGCCCGTATGAGGGCACCATCAGTCTCGACGGCTCCGGGATCGCCACCTTTCCGCCCGCGCTGCTGCGCACCCGCATCGGCGTCCTCGGCCAGCGCCCGACCCTCTTTGCCGGCAGCATCGCCGACAACATCCGCCTCGGCCGCCGCGATGCCTGCGACACCGTGGTGCGCCTCGCCGCAAGGCGGGCCTGCGTCACCGATTTCGCCGACGAACTCCCCGCCGGCCTCGACACAAGGCTCGGCGAAAACGGTGTCGGCCTTTCGGGCGGCGAAATCCACCGCATCGCGCTGGCGCGGCTCTATCTCCGTGATCCCGGCCTACTGCTGCTCGACGAGCCCACCGCCCATCTCGATCTCGACACCGAATCCCGCGTCCTCGATGGCCTCCTCGAATTCGCCCGCGGCCGCACCATGATCGTCGTCACCCACTCGACCGCGGTCGCCGCCCGCCTCGATCGCTGCCTCAGGATCGTCCACGGACGCCTGCTTCCCGCGCCGCGCATCGTCGAGCGCCAGCCGCCCCAGCGGGGTGCCGCATGAGAGCGGTGCTCTACTTCCTGCCGCTGTTCCGCCAGCTTCGCGGACCGCTGCTGCTCTCGCTGGGCCTTTCGGCCGTGACACTCGCTGCCGGCATCGGGCTGCTCGGCATTTCCGGCTGGTTCCTCACCGCAGCGGCGCTGTCGATCGCCGGCTCCGCCTTCAACCTCTTCGGCCCCTCCGCCGGGGTGCGCGGCCTCTCCTTCGTGCGCATCCTGTCGCGCTACGGCGAAAAGCTCACCGGCCACAACGCGACGCTGAAACTGCTCTCCGATCTCCGCCGCTGGCTGTTCGAGCGGCTTTTCCGCATCGTGCCGCTCGGCCGTCGCTTCGGCCGTGCCGATCTGGTCAGCCGGCTGATCGCCGATCTCGATGCGCTCGACACCATCTTCCTGATCGCGCTTGGCCCCATCGGCACCGCGGCCATCGTCGGCATCGCCATGACTGTGCTGCTGGCCTTCATGCTGCCGGCCGCCGCGCCGATCTACGCCCTCGGCTTTGTGCTCGCCGTGCTCGCCGTTCCGGCCGTGCTGATCACCGCCTCGCGCCGCCCCGGGGCCGAGGCCGCCGCCAGTTCCGCGAGCCTCCGCCAAGCCGTGCTCGACGGCATCGACGGCCACGCCGACTTCACCATCTTCGACAGCCTCGATCGCGTTGCCCTCGGCGCCACCAATGCCGCGACCCGTCTCGCCGCCGCCAGGCGCCGCCTCGGCCTCCTCGGCAGTCTCGCCTCGGCCGTCGTGCAATTGCTTGCCGGCGGCATTCTCGTCGGCACGCTCCTCGCCGGGCTCGCGGCGCTGCGGGCAGGGACCATCGATGGTCCCGTGCTGGTCGGCATCCTCCTTGCCATCATGGCGAGCTTCGAGGCCTCGGCCGCCCTGGTCCGCAGCGCCACCCGCCTCGCGGGCTCCGCCGCTGCTGCTGAACGCCTCATCACCATCGCGGAAGCCCCCGCCGAAGTCGCCGAGCCGCACACGCCCGTTGCTCTCCCCGCCGGCGGCGACATCCGCTTCGAGCACGTCAGATTCGCCTATCCTGGCGGCCTGCCGGTTCTCACCGATCTGAGCTTTGCCGTCCCCACCGGGTCCTGCGTCGCCATCAAGGGGCCGAGCGGTTCGGGCAAGTCGACCATCGCGCAAATGCTGGTCCGCCTCGCCGATCCGACGAGCGGCGCGGTGCGCCTCAACGGGGTTGACCTGCGCACCGTCTCAACGACCGAACTCCGCCAGCGCGTCGCCCTGATGACGCAGGACGCCCCAGTGTTCAGCGACAGCGTCCGCAACAACCTCCTGATCGGCCGTCCGAACGCGACTGATGCCGACCTGTGGCAGGTGCTCGAAACTGTCCGCCTCGCCGACACCATCCGCGCGCTCCCCGGCGCCCTCGATGCCGTTCTCGGCGAGGCCGGCCGCTCGCTCTCTGCCGGCCAGGCCCGCCGCATCGGCCTGGTCCGCACGCTGCTGTCACCGGCGTCCATCATTGTTCTCGACGAGCCGACCAGTGGCCTCGACGCCGAAGCCGAAGCGGCATTCCTCGCCGACCTACCGGGTCTTTCGGCCGGCCGCACGCTGCTGGTCATCACCCACGCGGCGGTGCCGCCGGGCTTTGATCGCGTTCATCCGTTGCGCGGCGGTCATCTGCTCGGCTGACGGCGCTTCCGGCATGCTCCGGAACAGCGGCGCGTTGTCGCAAGTCGCGCTCGGGCTAAAATAACGACTGTTCTGATAGAGTTAGTCGTGATTAAGTCCGCGAAAGCGAGGAGGCGAGTCATGACCCACACTGTTTGCCCGAGCGTGGCGATCCTGGGGGGCGGCGCCTCCGGGGTTCTGATGGCATTGCACCTGCTGCGCGACCCGGCCGCCGATGTTCGGGTCACCCTCATCGACGCGAGCCCGGCCCCCGGCCGTGGTCTCGCTTACTCGACGCCCGACCTCTGTCACGTCCTCAACGTCGTCCCCGGCAACATGAGCCCGTTTCCCGACGATCCCGATCATTTCTGGCACTGGCTCGAGGCGAGGGGCCTCGTCACAGGTCCCGATCGCTTCATCTTCGTGCCGCGCCGCTGGTATGGCGACTATCTCGGGGACCTGCTCGAGACCGTTCGAGACCATCGCCTGACGATCGTCAACACCACCGCTACCAATCTCGGCATTGAGCCCGATGGCGTCGACATCGCGCTCGGCACCGGCGCCCATCTGCGGGCAACTCACGCCATCCTCGCCCTGGGCCACGATCACCGCACCGCCCGCTTCGGCGGTCTCGCCATTCGCCCTGGATCGCGCGCCGACACGCCGCTCGATCCCGACGCGCCGGTGCTGATCCTCGGCTCCGGTCTCTCGATGATCGATGCCTGGCTGAGTCTCGAGGCCGCCGGCCATCGGGGCCCGGTCACCGTGGTCTCCCGACATGGCCTCCTGCCGCACCGACACCGGCCGGCCGAAAAGCGGGCCCTCGAAACTGTACCGCTCGGCACCAGCGCGCTCGCCCTGAGCCGCTGGCTCCGCTCAACCATCCGTCGCACTGGCGGCGACTGGCGCAGCGTCATCGATGCCTTGCGCCCACACACGCAGCGCATCTGGCAGGGCTGGTCCGAGCGCTCTCGGCGCAGTTTCCTCGCGCATCTGCGACCCTATTGGGCGATCCACCGCCATCGTCTGCCGGAGCCCATCGCCGATCGCTTCGAAGCGGCGGTCGCCGCTGGCCGCATCCGCGTCAAGGCCGCGCGCCTGCTCGGCATCGAGGCAAAGGAGAACGGCGTTCTGGCCAGTCTGCAGTTGCGGGGAGGGGGTGTCGATGCGCGTCAGGTCACCCGCGTCTACGATTGCGGCGGCCTCGCAGTCGATGTGGCCGAAAGCGCCAACCCGGCGCTGCGCGATCTGGTCGCCAGCGGCCACGCCCGCCCCGACCCGCTGCATATCGGGCTCGATGTGACCGCCAGCCTCGCGGTGACCGCCGGCGACGGGACACCCGCGGCGCGGCTGTTCGCCCTTGGGCCGCTGACCCGCGGCCGGTTCTTCGAGATCGAGGCCATCCCCGACATTCGCGTCCAGGCGGCAGCCCTGTCGGAGCGTATTCTGAACGCTCAGTCCGCGCGGACCTCGGCCCGAGCTCTCGGCTAGGCCCGACAGGGCGTCACCAACCGCCCTGCCGGACCGACTTCGCTCCACCCGGTCGTCGTCCGCTCAGTTGCCCTCGACGGCCCGTTCCTGGATGGCAAAATTCTGCAGCAAGGCTGCCTTTTCGGCATCCGTGTCAGCGACCGTGATGATCGAGCGTAACGCCGCGTGGATGATGTCTTTCTTCGAGGCACCCGGATGCGCCTTGCGCGCTGCTTTGAGCAGTTCCTTGGGCGTCATCTTCGGCCGCGCCAGTTCCAGCAGCGTCCGCTCGATTGAGCCTTCTGGTTTCTCGTCCTTCTTTGTCATGTGACCGATCCCTGTTGGCAGCGTCTGTCCCAACACAGTCCGTTGTCACAATCCAGCGTAGGGCAGCGTTGCGCACCTGCCGACTGGACGCCCCTCACTCCGGCCCGCACAGATTTAGTGCCGCCGATACAGTAAAAGCCGATCATTCACTGAATATCCAAGGATATCAGACAAGTCCTCCGTCGCCTGCATTAACGTGGATTTAGCGCCCGGAAACTAAGGTCCCGATGTGATTTTCGCATTTGAGGACGTGCCTGCATGTTTGGTCTCACCACCATTGCCCGTAAATTGCCATTTGCCTTGGTCGCGTCGGCAGCCTTGGTCAGTCTGGGGGTTGGCCTTGGCGGCTACTTGATCGGTTCGCAGATGGTCGGCGACCTGACCGAGCGCAATCTGTCCTCGCTCGCCTTCGAGCGGGCCAAGCAGGTGCAGAACTTCGTGACAGCGATCCGCAGCGACTTGCAGACGACCGGCAATTCGCAGTCGACGATCCAGGCGATGCGCGATTTCGGCAATGCCTGGCTGCAGCTTTCGGGCGACAAGGGCGCGGCCCTTAAGCAGGCCTTCGTTACCGACAATCCCAATCCGCCCGACAAGAAGATGCTGCTCGATGACGGTCCGACCAGCCTCAACTACTCGGCAGCGCACACCCAGTACAATCCCGCCTTCCGTCAGCAACTGCTGTCGCAGGGCTATGCCGACATCTACCTGATCGCCGCCGACGGCAGTATTTTTTACACCGTCACCAAAGGCGGCGACTATGCCGCGAGCCTTAAGGATCCAGCGCTGGCGCAGTCCGGCCTCGCGCAGGTCTTTGCCGCCGCCACCGCAGAGACTGCGCCAGGCGGCCCGGTGGTGTTCTCCGATTTCGCGCCCTACGGCGCCGACAAGCAGGTTTCGGCCTTCATCGGCATGCCGCTGTTCAATCCGGCGAGCGGCCGTATGATGGGCGTTCTCGCTTTCCGTCTGCTGCCGGGCCTCCTCACCAGCATCGTCGGCGATCGCACCGGCCTCGGTGAAACCGGCGAAGTCCTCGTCGTCGGCCAGGACCACCTTTTGCGCGTCGATTCCGCCTTCGATGCGACCGACAACGTCCTTGCCACCCCGCTCAACAGCGCCGCCGTCGATGCCGCCATCGCCGGACATGTCGCAACCGGCACCTCGTCGGACTATCGCAACGCCGAGATGCTCGTGGCCGCGGCGCCGGTGCTCAATGCCGACGTGCCTTGGGTCGTCGCCGCGGTGATGACCAAGGACGAGGCATTCGCCTCGATTGCCGCTCTGCGCAACACCATGCTCCTCGTCGGTGGCTGCCTGCTGCTGCTTGCAGCCGCGCTCGGCCTGCTGTTTTCGCGCTCGATCACCGCGCCGCTGACCCGGCTCACCGCCTCGATGAAGGCCCTGGCCGAGGGTGACCTCGAAGTCGAGGTCAAAGGGGCCGGCCGTGCCGACGAGATTGGCGAAATGGCGCGCACCGTCGAAGTGTTCCGCGAGAGCGCTCTCAAGGTCAACTCGCTGACCGATGAAGAACGAAATGCCTCCGAGCGCCGTCGCATCGAGCGCACCGCCATGATGCAGACCCTGCAGCAATCCTTCGGCCAGGTGGTGGACGCCGCTGTGGAAGGCGACTTCTCCAAGCGCGTCGAGGCCGAGTTCCCCGATCGCGAACTCAACACCATCGCCGCATCCATCAACAACCTTGTGGCGACCGTCGACCGCGGCCTCGGCGAAACCGGCCAGGTACTGTCGGCGCTGGCCCAGACAGATCTTACCCATCGGGTCGAAGGCGACTATTCGGGCGCCTTCCTGCAATTGAAGACCGACACCAATGCCGTGGCCGAAAAGCTCGGTGAAATTGTCGGCCGGCTCAAGGACACCTCACGCCAGCTCAAGACCGCGACCGGGGAGATCCTGAGTGGCGCCAACGATCTGAGCGAGCGCACCACCAAGCAGGCGGCAACCATCGAGGAAACCTCGGCGGCCATGGAGTTGCTGGCCACGACTGTGATGGAAAACGCCAGGAAGGCGAGGGACGCAAGCGTCGTCGCCGCTGGCGTCACCCGTACTGCCGAAGAGGGCGGCGCCGTGATGCTGAAAGCCACCGACGCGATGGGCCGGATCACCGAGTCGAGCGGCAAGATTTCGAGCATCATCGGCGTCATCGACGACATTGCCTTCCAGACCAATCTGCTCGCTCTCAACGCGTCGGTCGAAGCGGCCCGCGCCGGCGAGGCCGGCAAGGGCTTCGCCGTGGTCGCGGTGGAGGTTCGCCGGCTGGCGCAATCGGCGGCGCAGGCCTCGTCCGAGGTCAAGAGCCTGATCGAACAGTCCGCCTCCGAGGTCCGCACCGGCTCCAAACTCGTTGGCGAAGCGGCGGGACAGCTCGACGCCATGCTTGATGCGGCGCGGTCCGCCAATGAGGTGATGGAGGGCATCGCCCGCCAAAGCCAGGATCAGGCCGCTTCGATCGAGGAAGTCGGCGTCGCCGTCCGCCTGATGGACGAAATGACCCAGCACAATGCGGCCTTGGTCGAAGAGACCAACGCTGCCATCGAGCAGACCGAGGCCCAGGCCTCGGAACTCGATCGCATCGTCGAAGTGTTCCGCGTCTCCGACCGTGAGACGGGCACTCGCCTGCGCGCCGTGCCGCCCCAGCGCCGGCGCGCCTGAGCGGAACCAGCGAGGCGGCAAACTGACGGCGCTCGCCTTCGTGAACGCCGCGATCTGAACCGGTCCCCCTCGGCCGGCGTACTGACTGTGACAAGCAGGAGACCGGAATGAGCGAAACGTCAAAGGGTGTGGCTTGGGTGACCGGCGCCGGCTCGGGCATCGGCCGGGCGCTGGTCAAGCGTCTCGCCACCGACGGCTGGATCGTTGCCGCCTCCGCCCGAACTGCGCGCGACCTCGATTCCCTTGCCGCCGAAGTGCCCGGTCGCATCACCTCGTTCCAGCTCGACGTCACCGACGAGAAGGCATGTGCGGCGACCGTCGAGCGCATCGAGGCCGCGCTCGGCCCCATCGCCCTCGCCGTGTTCAACGCCGGCTCCTACTTCCCGACCACGGCCGACGACTTTTCCGTCGCCAATTTCAGGAAGACCGTCGACGTCAACCTGATGGGCGAGGTCAACTGCATGGGTCCGGTGGCACCGCTGATGGTCAAGCGCCGCGCCGGCCACATCGTCATCATGGCCTCGCTCACCGGCTATGTCGGGCTGCCGACGGCCGCGTCATACGGAGCCACCAAAGCCGCGCTGATCAGCATGGCGCAGGCCTTCCGCCCGGACTTCGAGCGCTATGGCGTCGCCATCACCGTGGTCAACCCAGGCTTTGTCAAGACGCCCGCGACCGACAAGAACGATTTCCCAATGCCGTTCCTGATCGGCGTCGACGAGGCGGTCGACCACATCGTCAAGGGGCTAGCGAGCCGCCGCTTCGAGATCAGTTTCCCCTGGCAGATGAACCTGCTGATCAAGCTGCTCGCCTGGCTGCCCAACGGACTGAAGTTCGCCATCACGAAGAATATGATTCCAACCAAGAAGTAGCAGTCAGATCCTCCCCTGTGCAGAACACGGGTGTCGCCGCAGGCGACGGAGGGGGTTTCGCGCCGTGCCGCAGGAACAATCGCTCCAGTGGAGCGATTTTAGGCAAGTAGGCCATGAGAGCTACGCTCGAATGGCGCGCTCGATAGGCTATCGCACCACGGTCGTCGCCACCCTCGCCGCCGCAGGCTTCCTTGCAATATACGGAACGCCCTTGAGCACCAGCTTCAGCGCTTCCCAGTGGATCGCCGCAGTGACCTTGAGCGTCATCAGCGGATAGCTGACCAGCGCCTTGAGCAGCACGCCGTCCGTCAGCGGCTTGCGCGCGCCGGCAAAGCTCGCTCGCAGCAAGAGCCCCTTGGGGTCAGTCTCGTCGATCCTGATGAGGACCTTCTCGCCGGGGGGCTCGATATGGAACGCATAGGCGCAATCCATCGGCACGAAGGGCGACACATAGAGTTCCTTGGCGCAGGTCTGCTCGACCGCCGCCGCGCCGTCCGCGACCGGGATCACATAGGTCCGCCGCTCGCCGAAAGTATTGTGCACCTCATAGAGGATCGCCTTCAGCGTTTCCCCCTCCGAGCAGAAGTACACCGTCAGCGGGTTGAACACGTAGCCGAAGATCCGCGGGTAACAGAGCATCGTGATCTTGGGCGTGCCCAGCACGATCCCGGCCGCGCCGAGTTGTGCGCCGACCCAGGCCCTGAGGTCCGCATCGCCTGCGCCGTGATCCGTGTCGTGGAAGGAAAACACGGCCGCGCGGTTGTGCCCGAAGAGTTTGAGGCTCCGGCTCAGCCCATCCACCTCGTCGAGGTCGAGCAGCAGCGAGAAGACCCGATAGGTGAGCGTGTGCCGCCGCGGCCGCAGTCGGGCATGGAACACCTTGCCGGCATAGAGTGCAGATATCATTCCGCCGCCTCGAGCATCGGCGCGAGCGTGATCCGCCCGGATTCGTTCTCGACGCTCCACGGCCGGCGCACCCCGCCCACCGCTTCGGCTGCCGCGAGGCCCGACTGCAGAGCGTCCTCGTGGAAGCCGTGGCCGAAATAGCTGCCGGCAAAGAAAGTGTGCCGGGTGCCCTGCAGCCGCCATAGCTCCTGCTGCGCGTCGATCGCGCCGCGGTCGAACAGCGGATGCGTATAGGCGAAGCTCTGGATGTGCTTTTCGGCCGCAATCTCGCGCGTCGGGTTCAGCGTCACGAACAGCGGATGCTTGCGGTCGAGGCTCTGCAGCTTGTTCATCCAGTAGGTGACGCAGAGCGGCCTGTCGCCGCCATCGGCGCTGTCCCCGAT